>JAFVDC010000170.1 GCA_017478685.1 Bacteroidales bacterium
CAAAGATACTAATTTTTTTCGGCTTCTCCCATATCGGCAGTTTTGCACCGCCTTGGTGAAACGGATATTTTTTTTCATGTGCCCCACTGGGCCTTCAAAGGCCGATTCTTCCTTCAAAAAGGGGCTTTGCATTTTCAATTGACGCATTTATCCGTTTCAAGCGCTCCGAAAATCGGCCCCAGAATAGCCCATGATGGCGTTTTTTAAATTAAACGCTTCCTATTTGGTGACACGGATAACTTTACTCACTTTTGCCCAAAACTTATGTGCCCTATGAAAAAGACATTGTTAATACTAATTCCCTGGCTGGCTTTTTCGGCCTGCCAGAAGAGCGGACTTCCGCTGGATGGAAACGGCCTTCGGCACCCGGAGGGAGACGTTTTCCATGAAATGATCCAGCTTGGCGAAAAGCTGGACGATCCCTACACCGTGGCCAACATGACCGAGGCCCTCACAAAGGCGTATCCCACAAAGGCGGGAAGGGTCACTCTCCAGGCCACGGACCTTTATGTGCGCTTCTTGCCGAAGGACGACGCCCAGATGGATACGCTGGCCTCCCGCGGGCTCTATCTCATGGATCACCCCATGGATTACAGGATTGTGAAGGAGGGAGACTACTACCAGGACCCGGGTATCGGGGAGGAAGCCATCACCTGGCAGTACGCCGTTGTGCCCTACGATTTCCAGTTCCCGGACGGCATCAAGTATGAGGTACTTGACGAATGTTACCTGGCCGAAAACGACGCCACAAAGGCCGGAGACATTGACTGGACGCTGGTTGAGGAGGAAGCGTTCAAACTGACCGGGAACCAGGACCTTTGGGCGCCGCCCACCAAAGCCGCCGCCTACCCCACCGGCCGAATCACCATCGAAGACCCCAAATTCAGCGGAGGGAAGCCCTTCGGCGTTGCCGGAGTGGAAGTTGTGGCCAACATCTTTGTAAAAGTGGCAAGGTGCAACACCTCCCGTGACGGATACTACACCATGCCGAAGAGTTTCTCCGGTAAACCCCGCTACAGGCTGGTTTTCAAGAACGAGAAAGGCTTCTCCATAGGCTTCAACTGGATCATTGTCCCGGCATCAGTGAGCACCTTGGGAAGGGGCGGTCCAGAGGGAATAGACGTGAATGTGACGGCTTCCTCAGACGAAGCCCTGTTCCGCCGCTGCGCCGTGAACAACGCCGCCTATGACTACTATTCCCGCTGCACGGAGACGGACCTTGAGATTGCGCCCCCTCCCGGAGACATGAGAATCTGGATATTCCCCGGGCTCAGCGCTTCCAGCGCGCCTATGCTCCACCATGGCGCATTCATGGACAACGACCTGCTGCAGAAGTATCTGGGGGTGTGGTTGGGACTCATTCAGATTTTCCTTCCGGACGTTACTATCGGCACGTCAGGACAACTAAACTACCCGGCAATTTTCAGTGCCGTCAATCACGAACTTGCCCACGCCAGCCATTTTGCAAAAGTTGGAAACGACTTCTGGTCGCCGTACATCAACTATGTGATACATTCTTTCATAACTGCCGGCGGGCAGATGTACGGGCTGGGAACAGGAGACGGAGCCTCGCAATGCGAAGTTGGAGAAATGTGGGGATACTTCATGCAGGCGACCCTGGTCAGGGACCGCTACAAAGGCGCCATAGAGACATTCGGGAACAGTTTCTGGTTCAAGCCGGACATCTTCACTTACCTGTACGAGAGAGGTATGACAAGGGGTGAGATTTATCGCGCTCTGTCACCAGCGGCAGTGGATATAGCCTCCCTCAAGGAGGAACTTATAAAAGTGGCGCCTGGACTTACCGAGGAAATATTGGCCACATTCAACCGTTATGGGAAATAGGTGGATGGCAGGCCGGACTCTCCTTACGGTTTTCACGGCATTCATGCTTTTATCCTGCTCCGTGAAGGAAGACCGTTCGGCCTGCCCATGCCTTCTTGCCGTTAATCTGTCCGGCCCCGGACCCATTGAATACCGGATAGAGGATTCCATAGGAGATGTTTTGCATGAGGGGACTGTCCCGCGGGACACCGTGGTTTACCATGACGTTCCGCGGGACAGGGTCCGGATAATTGCGGTTTCAGGAGCGGCGCTTAGAGATGGTGTACGCATTCCATACGGGACGCAAAGCCCGCCGCTGTACATGTATCACGGCATTATATCGGCTTCCGGCGAAGCCTTGAAAGTGAACGCCACACTTCACAAACAGTTTTGCGGACTGACTTTGGTGCTGGATGGTCCTCCCGGAGACGGAAAGCCGATAGGAGTGACGGTAAGGGGCTCAGTGGAAGGGATAGGACTGGATGGAAGGCCTTTTGACGGTGATTTCTGCTGCCCGGTCACAGGCATGAGTTGCCTGCTCCCCCGTCAATCACCTTCGGACCTTCTGCTTCTGGACATTGTGATGCAGGACAAGGTGGTGAGAACCTTCTCACTGGGCACCTACATCCGCGAGGCCGGGTACGACTGGACAGACACTGACCTTAAGGACATTACCATATGCCTTTCCATGTCCGTGACCCAGATAACACTAAAGCTTGGAGACTGGTCACACACGGAAAACATAAATGTAGAAATTTAGAACGCAAATATTTGGAGTTCCAAAAAAAGTGAGTAAATTTGCAGTCCCAAAAAAGATGCGCGGATGGCGGAATTGGTAGACGCGCTACTCTCAGGAGGTAGTGTCCGAAAGGACGTGTCAGTTCGACTCTGATTTCGCGCACGAAGGATGACTTTTGAAGTCATCCTTTTTCTTTTTCTACAGTCATGAAGTGTCGTTCAAAATAGCGTCTCGAGCACCCAGCCGCCGCCGGGGGCGAGATGGATGGTGATGTGAGCGGGGACGGCAGTGGAGGTGCGGGTGTAATCGCGGCCAGCCCTGTGGGCATTGGCGCCATCGGCAAAGATGACGGCCTCTCCGGGGCCGATGAAACTGAGATCCAGGGTGAGGCTCCTCTCCTGAAGGCCGTTGAGTGCCCCCACATACCATTTTGAGCCCTTCCTGCGGGCCATCACCACATACTCACCTATCTTTCCGTCAAGGGCAATGGTCTCGTCCCAAACCGTGGGGATTCCCGCTATGAAATCCGTGCATTCGGGCTCCCGGAGGTAGCTACTGGGAGAATCGCAGAGCATGGTGAGCGGGGCGTCGAACACCACATATTCGGCCAGTTGGTGGCAGCGCGTTCCCTGGGACATTGGCTCTGAATTCACGGGCCGATAATTCCCTGCGGCAGCATTTCTCATGGCTCCCTGGGTGTAGTCTGCAGGACCGGCAACAAGGCGCACAAAGGGGATGGTTACGTCGTAGGTAATCTGATCCACCTCCGGGGCAGCCCATTTCATGTTCTCAAGGCCATATACGCCCTCGTAGTTTACTATGTTGGGGTATGTACGGTTGAGGCCGGTGGGAGGATATGCCCCGTGGAAATCCACGGTCATATGGTATTTCGCGGCAGTGGCTGCCGCCTGCTCATAGAAGCGCACGATATCTTGGTCGTTGCGGTCCATGAAGTCTATCTTCCAGCCTTTTATGCCAAGCTTAGAGTAATGGGCGCACACGGCGTCCATGTCCTTTTTGAAGGCATTGTAGCCTGCCCAGAGGATAAGGTTCACGCCTTTTGACCGGGCGTAGGAAGACAGCATGGGGACGTCTATCTCCGGCACCACCTGCATGAGGTCGGACTGTCCCGTAACGGACCAGCCCTCGTCAAGGATTACGTACTCTATGCCTTTTGCCGAAGCAAAGTCTATGTAGTACTTATAGGTATCGTTGTTGATTCCTGAAGCGAAGTCAACCCCGTAGATATTCCAGTCGTTCCACCAGTCCCAGGCCACCTTGCCGGGTTTTACCCAGCTCCAGTCCACGGGTTCGGCCGGCTTTGCAAGGCGATAGACCATATCACTTTGGGCAAGTTCCTTGTCTTCCTTTGCCACAATCACAACGCGCCAGGGGAATTCAGTGGCATCCTTTGCAATATAAGGCTCCGCGGCCGTCACTATGCTCTGGAGCATGTTGTGACCGCCTTTCTCCTCCTCTTTTGGCACCGGTGCGAATACGCCCTTCAAGGTGCAGGACGCGTTACCGTTGTAGAGGAAGAGGCCCGGATAGTTCCTTAAATCGGCCTCAGTGACACAAAGTTTTACGCTGCCGGCGTCAAGAGTTACCGGAGAGAACGCCAGCCTTTTTGCGTCCCATTTGCTTATGGCCGATACCGTGTACTGGGACTCGAAAGAGGACATCAACTGGCTCTGAAGCGTTTCCGTATGCTGGCTTACATAAGGGATATAAGCCTTGTAGTCCTTTGCAAAGGAGAATTCAGCGGTTTCGGCCTTTACGGTAACGGGGCCGGCCGACACAAAGCGGTACGCCAATCCGTCGTTGTACAGGCGGAAAACCACGCTGAAGCCCTTTGCGGGGAGCGTCACCTCATTGTAGCAGTCCTGAACCTTGCCGCGCTTGAAAAGCCGGGCGTCGAACTCCGCATTTACGCTGCGTTTCTTGGCCGAACGGAAACGGGTTCCGCCGCCCCATACCGTGCCGCCCTCCAGTGTGAGTCCTATCTCTGAGGGCCGGACAAGGATTTCTCCGTCATACTCCAGGAACCAGGTGAGCCTGGAACCGGTTTCTATGGTAGCCTTGAGGCGGCCGTCCGGGGAAGAAACCGTAACCGGTTTTGAATAGGCGCAAAGCGCCAGGGGAAGCATCAGTAGCAGTGTTGTCAATATGCGTTTCATAATCAGATATTTGTTCAAATATAGCAATTTTTTCCCAATCTTTTCAGTATATTTGTATACTGCATAATATATCACTTCATGAAAAAGATAATTCTCCTTTTTATTGTCTTGACAGCGCTTGTTCCGGCTCGCGCCCAAAACAACCCAAACGCGGCCCCGGAATCCATTGTTGAATTTGGAAACGCCCGCTTTACGGTTTTGACAGACCGGCTCATCCGCATGGAATGGGCCCGGGACGGGGTGTTTGAAGACAGGGCTTCGCTTGCAATAGTGAACCGCAATCTTCCTGTGCCGGAGTTCAGATCGGCCGTAAAAAACGGCACGCTCACAATCAGGACCAAGAAACTTACCCTCTCATACAGCGGCGGCCGCTTCACGGAAGACAACCTCAAGGTGGTATTCGGGAAGTACAGCTGGAAGCCCGGAATGGAGCCCGCCGGCAATCTCAAGGGCACTACACGCACCCTGGATGGCTGCCTTGGGTTTGAGCAGGCCTCCTTTGACGCAAAAGGGCTGGAAGACGGAATCATCTCCAGGGACGGCTGGGCAATTGTAGATGAGAGTTCCCGCCACCTTTTTGAGCCCGTGGAATCCCACTGGCAGAACTGGGTTGCAGAGCGCCCGGAAGGAGACCGCATTGACTGGTACATTTTCGCATACGGCCACGACTATACCGCCGCCCTGAAGGATTTCACAAAGGTGGCAGGCCGGATTCCGCTTCCTCCAAAGTACACCCTTGGCTACTGGTGGAGCCGTTACTGGGCTTTCACGGACCAGGAAATACTTGACCTTGGGCATGAAATGCGGGAGCGCGGCATTCCAATGGACGTGATGATTGTGGACATGGACTGGCATTACACCTACCATGCCATGGAGGGAAGGCTTGGCCCGGACGCATTTGGAGAGCCCAGGGGCTGGACCGGATACAGCTGGAACAGGGAACTGTTCCCGGATCCGGAAGGATTCCTGAGAGAACTCCACTCCATGGGCTACAAGACCGCCCTCAACCTCCATCCCGCCTCCGGCATCAGGGAGTACGAGGACTGCTACGACGCCTTTGTGAAGGATTACCTTTCCCGCACAGACAACTACGACGGCCCCAAAGATTACATCTATGGGAAAGAGCCATACCTTTATGCCGGCATCCAAAAGCCCGCCGGCCGGGAAGGTTACAGCGCCAGCGTCCCGTACAGGATGGACCAGGAGGCCTGGGCCGATGCCTACTTCAATTCCGTAATCCGTCCCCTGGAGCGTCAAGGCGTGGATTTCTGGTGGCTGGACTGGCAGCAGTGGAAGGAATCCCGCTATGTAAAAGGACTCAGCAACACATTCTGGATCAATTACGCCTTCTTCAAGGACAAGGCCGGCAATTCCCCGGAACGTCCCTTCATCTACCACCGCTGGGGCGGTTTGGGAAGTCACCGCTATCAACTTGGATTCTCCGGAGACACCTACGATGAATGGAGCGTGCTTGAATACCTCCCCTACTTCACGGCAACGGCATCCAACGTTGGCTACGGATATTGGGGCCACGATATCGGCGGCCACATGCAGAAACGGGGTCACCAGCGCCTGACAGACCCCGAAATGTACACCCGCTGGCTGCAGTTTGGAGTGTTCACGCCCATTTTCAAGACTCATTCCACCCAAAGCGCCAACCTTGAAAGGAAAATCTGGGCATACCCGGACCACTATGAGTACATGCTGGATGCAATCCGGCTCCGCTACACCCTGAGCCCCTACATATATACTTTTGCGCGCGAGGCTTTCGACTCCGGAGTCAGCATCTGCCGCCCCCTGTACTATTCCAATCCTGAGGCCCCTGAAGCCTACTCGTACAATCAGGAATACATGTTCGGGGACCGTATCCTTGCCACAGCCATCTGCGAGCCTGCCGGAGCGGACGGGAAATCGGCCAGGAAAATATGGTTCCCAAAGGGGACTGACTGGTACGACATGGCGCTTCACACAACCCACAAGGGGGGAAGCGTGAAAACCCTGCGCTATGCAATAGACGAGAATCCCTGGTATGTAAAGGCCGGAAGCATCATTCCACTGGCATCCACTAAGATAAAATCCCTGCAGGAAGCCTCCAACGTCCTTGGAATCCTCATTGTTCCCGGAAAAGGACAGTCCTCCTTTACCCTCTACGAAGACGACGGAACTTCCAGGGACTATGACAGTGCCTGCGCCCGCACGCTCATCTCCAAGACTGTGAGCGGGTCCAAAGTCAAGGTTATTATCGGCCACAGGAAGGGCTCCTATGAAGGAATGCCGGAAAGCCGTGAGATTTACCTTGCGCTTGAAGGCGTTTCAAAACTCCCCAAATCCGTAAAATGTAACGGCGAAAGCGCTGGAGAGTGCAGTTTGGAAGGTTCCCGCCTTGTCATTACCCTTCCCGCCGTTTCTGCATCGGCTCAGACAACAGTTGAAGTATCGCTATAGACTATGAAAAAATCACTTGCCGTACTAGTAGTCGGCCTCCTTTGCCTGATGGCATGCGAGAGACCACGGATTGAAGCACCAAAAGCCCCCGAAGCCCCCATTCCGCAGTATGCCGCTTTCACGGACGGCCTCCTTCCGGACATTACGCCAAAAGGCTGGATAGAGACTTTCCTTGAAAGGCAGAGAAGCGGCATCACAGGCCATCCTGAAGCCCTTTCCTACCCCTACAATTCATGCCTCTGGAACGGAGACATCACAAGGAATACGGAGTCCTACGGCTCCGACTGGTGGCGCTATGAACAGACCGCATATTACACGGACGGCCTCCTTAAACTTGGCTACCTCCTGAAGGACTCCACTCTCATTGAAAAGGGAGAGGCCGGCATCAGGTACACCCTTGACAACGCCGACGAAGACGGCCGCCTCCCCCACACCAATTTCACATGGGCAAGGATGTGGCCTATGGCCGTTTTCTTCCGCGCCATCCAGGCCTACTATTACGCCCATCCCGGAGAGGCAATCCCGGAAGCCCTGGCAAAGAATTTCTCCCTGTATTCAGACGAGGAACTTAGCGTCTGGAGGAACATCGTGAACATAGAAGGAATGCTCTGGACATATGACCGCGGGGCCGATTCCACGCTTCTTGAACGCGCAGAGCGTCTCTGGAACGCCGGAGAATTCGGAGACCTTACGCCTGAAGTATGCCTGGCCGATAAATTCCCCATCATTCACGGAGTAACCTTCAACGAGGAACTCAAACTCCCCATGATGCTGTATGCAAGGACCGGAGACAGGAAGTATCTTGACGCCGCCCTCAAGGCCTACAACACCCTAAATGAGCAGCATATGCTCCCGGACGGGGTGAACACCAGCGCGGAAAGGCTCTTCCCCAACGACTCCATAAACTCCAGCCATGAAACCTGTGACATTGCAGACCACACCTGGACACTTGGGTACTTCCTTGAAACTACCGGAGACGCTGTATGGGCCGACCGCATAGAGAAGGCAGTCTTCAACGCCCTGCCCGGTGCCATAACCAAGGATTTCAAGACGCTCCAGTATTTCTCTTCCGTGAACCAGGTAATCGCAACCGGAGATTCCAACCACAACGAATTCTTCTTCGGAAGCACCTGGATGGCCTACAGGCCCACCCACCAGACGGAATGCTGTGCCGGCGCGGTTCACCGCGTAATGCCAAACTTCGCTTCCCGTATGTGGATGCGCGGCCGCAGCGGCGCCGTGGTGGCCGCCCTTTACGGTCCATCTGAAATTACCGTAGCACTCCCTTCCGGAAGGCCCTGCACAATCTCTGAAAACACTTCCTATCCCTTCTCCGAAGAGATAGAGTTCACCCTTGCGATGGAAAAGAAAGAGGCCTTCCCGCTGGTTCTCAGAATACCTGGATGGTGCAAGGACGCCAGTCTCACGGTAAACGGAAAACCTGCCGGCGTGGAACTTAAATCCGGGACATTCGTAACCCTTGAAAGGGTATTCAGAAACGGCGACAAAGTGCGCCTCAGCCTCCCTATGGAGATAGTCCGGGAGCACGTCCCCATGGGCGGATCCACCTTCAGCCGCGGTCCACTTCTCTATGCGTATCCCGTCCCTGAAAACGTTGAGGTGGATGACAAAGTGTACGACAATATGGCCGGGAAAGTGCCGGAGAATCCGGATTTCAAATGCCTCTCCATCACCCCGGCCGGTCCCTGGAACTATGCCGTCGCCCAGGGAGAACCCGTATGGAAAGCCACGGCATCGGAAGGATATCCCCTTGACAAGGAGTGTATCCCCGGAAAGATATCCGTTCCCGTGAAAAAGATAGAGTGGGAACTCTGGAAAGGAAGGTTCACCCCTTCAGTCCCCAAGGAGCCAAAGGCAGTTTCGGAAGAGACGGAGTGGATAGACCTTGTTCCTTACGGCGCAACTGAACTGAGGGTAAGCGTATTCCCTGAACTATTCTGAGAGCGCCTTCAGCAGTTGATGACGGGCGGCGTTGAACTCCACAGGAGAAGTTGAGTAAACCCACCAGTTGAAGATGATCCGGTTGCAGATACCCTGAGCTGCAGCCGGATCTTTTTTCCGGAGCATGGCAAGCAGGGTATTGTCCTCAATGCCGTCACGAAGGGCCTCATAGCGGAGAGAACTCTCAAACTTATGGTATCCGGGATACACCACCCAGGAATCCCCGCCGGGAAGCGTTGTCCCCGTGCCGGGGCGGTCGGCGGTGCCAAACGGATCTCCTGCCCAGTAGTTGAATCCCCAGTGAAGATACCCTGTTGCGCCGTACTTGAAAGCCATCCAGTAAAGCATCCTGGTCTTCAGCAGGGGCTGCTCTATGAACCTGTTGGGATATTCACCGCGGGGGTAGCAGCAGGTGTAGAACCACACTTCATCCCCTGCCTTCTGGCGTGACGAGAAGAAGTCGTAATTGTTGTGCCAGGTGTCAAGCTGGGGCACCCACACATCCATAACTCCGCTCAGCCGCGTTGTCTGGAGAGCCTCCATAACCCTTATTGAAGGGTCTATGGAACGGAGGAACCCTATTACACGGCGGTAGTCATCGGCATTCACATCCACAGGTTCATCGCACACCTTCTGCCATGACTTATCTTCCCAGCCGTTCTCCCTCAAGTTCTCTCTCAGGGCAGGAAGGAATTCCCTGTAGAACTCCAGGACCGAGGGGTCATCAATCTTCCTTGTCTCAATTCCGCCCTTACCGTCCGGGACAAACAGGCCGAAGCCGCTCTCCCAACGGGGCTCATACCTGTGGCCGATTTCCCCTAACTGGAGTCTCTCCAGGACGCCCGCCTTCTCATAAAGACGGGCTGTTTTGTTGAAGTTTTCAAAGTCAAAGTTCCAATGGCCGTCCTCTCCCCTTTCCATCTTTACAAGGCCGAAGAAAAGAGGTACCATCGTAACGTTCTGATGCGCCTCCTTAAGCGAGGCAGCCATATCTTCCAGATATTCCCAGTGAAGGTCTGAGAAAGGTTCCACGCCCTGCCCGCCGTTCCAGTGGGAAAGGCACTCAGGAAAATCAAAATTCCAGTTTACGGTAAGGAGCGACGGGTCCTCCATCACTATCGGCCATACCCTGAGAAGTACCGGCAGCCGCCTCAGGATCCTTCTGCCCCCAGCTTTAGCACTGAAAGTGAAAAAGCCCTGATAAAGGCCCGGAGCGGCATCTTCCGGCACCTCAACCGTTACCCAGGCCGATGAAGCCTGCGCTGCCGGAACCGTTCCCTTCAAATCCGTGAGGATGGGATCCGGGAACATCCCGGAAACGGACCTCAGGACATCGTGGGCCGGATCAGAGGCCGGCTCTCCGATGCCTACAAGACCCACAAGCCCGCATCGGACAACATTTGCCACGCTTCCTTCAAAAACCAGCGGGGTACAGGCCACATCTATGTCCGTAAGTTCAACAGGGCTCCTGAAGGCAAACTGGAACGTAGCGTGGGCGCCACGTGCGGTTTCCGTAGTATCGGCCTTGGGAAGGAACGCCGCAGCTTCCGGTAGGATCTTTGTCATAGGGTCCACCTGCACCAGCACAAGGGAGCCTTTCCCGGCGCAGGAGTGCAGAATGACAAGGGCCGATACAGCAGCAAAGATTTGAAATAAATGCTTCATCATTTTGACAGATACTCAAGCATATCGCGCCTCAACTTCCTGAAGTGCTTCACGTCCATATCGTAGGAAGGGGCTTCTGCATCCAGGATGAGCCGTGCGCAGAAAGCGTCGGCATCGGCCTTGGAGCGGGATTCTATCATACGGAGAAGGTCAAAGTCACGGATACCGTCACGCATGGCCGATAGCCTGATGGACGGATAAACCTTGTGGTCTCCGGGCCAGATTATCCACATGTCGCCTGCAATGTAGGAGCCATATGCATCCTTCCAGGGGTTACTGTCCTTTGCTCCAACCCAGTAGTTGAGTCCCCAGTGGAGATATCCCCAGGTATCATAATGATAGTTGAGCCAGTGGAGGATGCGGGTCTTGAGAAGAGGTATGCGGATGAACCTGTTCGCATAGTTTCCCTGAGGCCCCATGGCCGAATACAGCCATTCGGTATGCCCTTCAGTGCGGGGAAGATCCTTGGCCGTAAGTATATCCGGGCAGGGGTAATCCACATACCTGGTATCTACAAGCGTGGACTGGATAGGCTCCAGCACCGGGATATCCGGGGCCACCTCCTTCACTATCGAGGCCAGGGCATTGTATGCTCCGGAAATTGCGTCGTTGGGTTCGTCGGAAAGAGTCTGCACATAGACGTCCTTCCAGCTTCGGCCGTCCGGGAGGAAATGTGTCTCCAGCATTTCACGAAGGCCGTCGAAGTACGCCTTGAGGTAGAACTTCACGGCGGCCACGTCACCACCCGGAAGGTCCGTGTAAATGTATTCGATGTTGCCGTCGGCATCTACATACAGGTCTCCGTTTTCGTCAAGGCGGCAGCAGGCCATTGTGATGGTGGATTCGTTCCTTGCGGCCACTATGTTGTGACCCTGGATTTGCCTGAGGTCCGGGCAGTTCTCATAGAACATGTCAAACTCCCTCTGGTAGTAGGCGGCGTCGAAGTCCACCTTAAGTTCATATTTTCCGGTAGACGGGTCAAGTTCCGGATAACGGTTTATATAACGCCAGCCGCCGTCGGCATACATGAGCCTCCAGCCGTTCTGGCCATAACCGCTCACAAAACGGACTATCTGGGGCATGTACGTCCCAAGGACGGAATAGTATTCCGGGGTGTCTTCCCCGCACATGGCATCGACCTCGGGGTTTGCCCACTGAAGCACATCCAGCCCCTGTTTTTCCGGGAGGGTAACATCGTAAACCTTTATGCAGAAAGGAAGTTCGGCCACGGTGTCCCCGCTTACGCGGAAAAGCCCCTCATACAGCCCGGGGGCGAAATCCCTGGGGATGTCGAATTCGGCCCAGACGCCGCTGTATTCCCCCTTGCGGAGCCATCTCTGGTAGTCGGACTGGGGAAGAAGGGCGTCAGGGATGTCATAAATGTTGTAGTCGTACCTGTCCGGGGCGGCGCCTCCGCACCAAAGGTCCCAGTGATCCGAAGCCCTTACGTCACGGACATGATTGATGCGCGGCTCAAGAGCCATCCCGGAAGTTTGCCCGGCGGGAGCGAAATACACCACCTCCGGGACAAAGCAGTTGTTCTGCCCCTCACCTGCCCTCACGAGCATCTGGACGGTGGCGGTTTCGCCCCTGGCAACGCAGATAGTGTCCCTGTCCCACTCAAAATCCTGCCTGATGACAGGCTTTGTAAGGGGGTCCAGTTGTTCAAGCCACAGGTTGGGATTATGAATCAGGACTGTCTCTTTCCAAGAAAATTCCCCGGCCGATACCGAAATGTCCACGTAACCGGGCGCCTTTCCCTCTATCTTGCCTCCGGTGACAGTGGCGATGCTTTCATCGGAACTTGCCCAGACGGCGGTTTCGGTGGTGTTTTCCGGAACCAGAGAAAGAGCGGCGTCAACCACCTCGCCTACGGCTATGTTTCGTGACGGCAGTTCCACCGAGAGTCCCTCCAGCGGTATCACAAGTTTTGATACGGTAACATGGCAGACAGCGCTCACCTTTCCGGCCGAAGCGGTAATGTCGGCCTCTCCCTCCCCGACACCGATCACCGTTCCGGTTTGGGATACGGTTGCGACATCATTGTTGGAAGACTCCCAAACAATGGTCTTGTCTTTGGCATTCCAAGGCGTGACGTCTGCGGTTAGGGTATAACCGGCCCCTATTATCAGGCTCAGGTTTTTCTGGGACAGGGTCACGGCCCCGGTTTCGTTCATTACCGGAGAAAGCGCATCCATGTCCTTCTCTATCTCCTTGCAGGAAACGGAAAAGGCAGCCAGCAGCAAAGAAGCCGCGGTAAGGGTCAAAAAACTGCTTCTTGTCATATCAGGACGGATAATATGTCAATGGATAATAATCAAGGGATTCAACGCCCTCCTCAAAGGAGGCCCGGCGTTCATAACTCACTTTGTCTTCCCCCACGAACGACGCCGCGCGGATATCCGCGGTTCCGTGAACCGGGAAAGGTTTTTCAAAGACGGGAGAGGACGGGACCGGTTCCGTTCCGTCTGTGGTATACCTGACCACGGCAAGCGGGTTTTCGCTTTCCATGGTCACGTTTTTGCCGTCATATACTACCTCGGGGGCATTGTGGAGGTCATAGACATTGAATCCGCGGCTGCGGAGGGCATCCATGAGCGGAGGAAGCTTTGCCCTGAACTTTTCCCAGGACAGGTTCTCCGCCGGAGTCCAGGCAAGTTCGGCAATTGCAAGAAGGCGCGGAAACATCATATACTCAAGATGCTCATCCGTAGGAATGTACTCGCGCCATGCGCAGCCTTCGATGCCGGCAACGTTGCAGGCGTTTTCCGGAAGGATGAACTCCACGGAATCGGCCGAAACTTTCCGGGCCTCTACCAGGCTCTCGTTGGAGGCCGCTTTCAGAGGGGTATCGGGGACGGGAATGAAACGGTACATCTTCTTTATGGGAGAATAGCCGTACATTGCCTTTTTCTCATACTCCGGGGAAGCCTGATACCAGTCCATATAGAGGATTTCCCCAGGCGTCATGATGGCATTAAGTCCCCTGTTGGCCGCACGGATTCCGCCTTTTTCTCCACGGTAGGAATATACGTAGGTATCCGGGGCAAGGTCTTCGTTTTTGAGGATTTCGTCCCAGCCGGCAAGAGTCCGGCCATTTTCATTCAGGATGGCGGCGATCTTGGAGACCATGTAGCACTGGAGGTGGTCCGGGGATGTCATTCCCTCCTTTTTCATGAGCGCCTGGCAGGCCGGGCATTTCTTCCATGAGTGCTTTCTGGCTTCATCGGCCCCTATGTGGATAATCTTCGAGGGGAAGAGTTCCATTATTTCTCCAAGGACGGAGCGCGCAAAATCATAAACCATGGGTTCGGCCGGACAGAATTCCCCGCTGAGATAGGGCTTTTTGTCACAGCAAAGTTCCGGGTAGCCCACAAATACGGGGTCGGAGTGTGCCGGGAATTCAATTTCCGGGATTACGTTGATGTGACGCTCGGCGGCATAGGCCACAATCTCGCGGATGTCTTCTTTAGTGTAAAACCCGCCGTAAGCACCGGGAGCGTCGGCACTGCAGAACAGGCGCCTGTCCATTTTCCACCAGCCGTCCCAGTCTTTCATAACCCTATACGCCCCTTTTTGCGTAAGAAGGGGGTAACTGTCTATCTGGATGCGCCAGCCTCCGTTGTCGGTGAGATGGAAGTGGAACTGGTTGAACTTGTAGCGGGCGGCTTCATCTATGATTTTCTCAACTTCCTCCTTGCTGCTGAAATGACGGGAAACGTCAAGATGGAAGCCGCGGTAGGAGAACCGGGGCTTGTCCTCCACCTTCACGCAGCGATATCCCTTCTCCGAAGACAGCTGGGAAAGGGTTTGCCTTGCATAGAACGCTCCTGCGGGGGTTGCCGCCTTGATGAGAATGGAATTACGGCCGACCTCAAGGATGTAACCTTCGGCGCCGAGCCTTCCGGACAGTTCCGGGTCCAGCAATTCCTGCGGTTCCGTATCAGGGGCGCAGTAACCGAGGCCGACCTTGAGGGATGCAGGTTCCGGCACAATCTGTACAGGAGCCACGGAGCATCCCTCAATTACGGTGGCTGCAACAAGCAGCAGGATCAATAAACGCTTCTTTTTCATTGGAAATCGGCCTCAACATCTCCGGAGAGCACGAAATGCGCTCCGGGATTGGTTATCTTCTGTCCGTTAAAAACGAAATTCTTTATGTGAAGGCCACGGATGCTGTGTTGATTGGCTTTGGCATAGAATGCCGGAGTCATCACTCCGTTGCCGTCAAGGATGGTGAAGTTTTCAAGGGTAATGTCGTTCATGTAGCAGGTGCCGTCCATGTCCGGATACTGCCATATTGCCACGTTCCTGCCAGTTTTGTCTATGTTGTCAAAGAGGAGGTTCCTGGCGGTGATGCCGGTAATGCGTTCGGCCGTTCCTCCGCCCCAGTTATGGTCCGGGGAAGCATACTGGCCGATTGCGAATCCGGCACGGAGGTCATCGTTTTTCACGCCGGCCTTGTGCTGGAGAATTATGCAGTCTTCTATGAGGACGTCGTGGATGAACCCGGTGCCGTAGTCCCGGTTGCCGGATTCCGGGCCCACGACGATTCCCCTTGCGAAATCGTTCCAGATAAGGTTGTCATGGACATGGACATGGGCGAGGTCGCTGACGGGATTTGCATTGAAACGCACCTTGAGGGTTATGCAGTCGTCGTAGTTACGGAGGAAGCAGTTGCGGATTTCGGCATTCTGGGAACTGACAAGGTCTATCCCGTCTCCGTTGAGTTCCCATCCGATCATGTTCACGCCGTCTACCAGGACCCCGTCAAAATTATAGATGCTGAGGTTCCAGCTGGGCCCGTCAATTACGGTGATATCCTTTACCGTGAGATTCTTGAGGGTTGTGTATCTGGAAGGGTTGCAGTTGATGATTATGTCTCCGTTGCTGTACTGTTCTCCCCAGTGGCGCATCTTTTCTCCGGAAAGGATACCGTGACCGGCAATGGTGCAGTTGTCGCTCATCACCCTCACCTGGCCGTACACCACCGCGCCATAATCTATATACAGGGTTTGACCGTTATACAGGTCTATTTTGCCGGCATCGTGTTCCCCGGGGCCGAAATACTTTACGCCGCTTGCCTTGGGATCCGGCTTGTCCTTGTCCGGACGGTGAGGAAAGAGGAAGAGGTTGTGCTGGCGGTCTCCGTCAAACTCCACGCTCACCTTTCTCATATTGTAGGAAGGGAGGGTGAAGCGGATGGTATTCTCGTCCAGGGCCTGCGGCTGAATGCCCCAGGGAGTAGGACGGACAGAGGGGTTGGTTGCAGGGCCGCCGAGTTTATGCACTATCACATCCACGGGCCCCTGGAAACGGTCCTCGAAGATACAGAAACTCATGGTGTCGCGGAGGGCCTTGCTGTTGTCCCAGTCGTTCCAGATGGAGCCATGCCTTGACGCATTTGAACACAAGGCGTCCCTGACGGTCATCTCCTGCCAGCCTTCCTCCTGAAGGACGAATACCCTGTATCCGTTTGAAGGCCCCTCCTTTTCCGGGGGCAGGGTGAATTTGAAAGGGTCATCCTCCTTGACCACTGCCGAAGAGTCCTCCACGGCGGGTACGTCTTCAGAGGCGGGAGGAGTCCCCTGGGGAACCTTACCCTTTGAGCAGCAGGAAGAAGCCAGTACTAAAAGCAGAAGTCCTATGTGTGATTTCATAATGCGGTCTGTTTGGTGAAACAAAAGTATATAAAATATATTGGTAAAAGGTGGACTATTTAACGGATTATTCTCCATGCGAGGTGAAAAATTCGGTAAATATTCCACCCCGGGCATTATTATAAGCAGTACCTTTATCAAAAATTTGAGAGTAACACTAACCCATTTAATTCACATGAAAAAACTTTTTAAACTCTTCGCAGTCGTCGGTCTGGCATCGATGACGGCGCTTGTTGCCTGCCAGAAACCTGAGGCGGACAACGGTAAAAATGATGAGGGCGGAAACACAAAACCCAACCCCACTTACGCCGACGTTCCCTTCAGCAAGGTCACTGTAACCAGCGACTCTGAAACCGTAGAGGGAACTATCCAGGAAGAGAAATATATTTTCTTCCATTTCAACAAGGCCGAATCATTCAGCGACGCCACCCTGGCCGTTACCGTGAATGAAGGCTACGAACTTACCTATCCCACCACCCTGGAGCACCTTGACCTCCAGGCAGAGCCTGTCCTCAACTTCAAGACCCCAGAGAACAAAACCGTGAAGTACTGGCTCAGATTCTCCTCCGACGCCTTCCCCATCGTGGATGAGACAAAGATTCACCTCGAAGGCTTCGCTGCAGGCGAATACCTCACCATTGACAATGCCACAAAGGTTTTCACCGTAAAATACGACAAAGAGAAGATCAACTATGAGAGCGTAACCATCGTATTCGAAGACGGTGCCCTCCAGAGCGGTGCAACCGTGAAGACAGACCTCACCTATGACTTCACCGACGGCCTTGAGCAGCCCCTTGTGATCGACCTCGGCGGAGACCGTCCCTACACCGTAAAACTGGATGTCACTGACTATGTCAAGATGACCCCTTCAGACTTCGGCTTCCAGGACGAGACCTTCAAGTATGTGGACAACGTTGACAACTATCCTTTCCTGAAAGTTTACAGGGCCGACAGGTTCAACGGCGTTCCCGTCTACTCCACAACCGAGTGGGCACATGCAAATCCCTACGAGTGGGATTACTCATGGGCTTATGACGGAGAGGCCGACTGGGGCGGTTACTGGTATGAATGGGTGGACGAATTCACATTCCTTGGCAACTGGGCCGAAGACCGTCTCACCATGACTTGCATCAGCCCTGTCGTCATTGTCACCATTGACCGCGGCGCCGTTGAAGGAAAGATTGTCACCGATGACGACTACTCCCTCAAGCTTGGCGATGTTGAAGGACTTATCACCGTTCCCGGTTACAGCGACAACACCACCAACTGGAACTATCTTCTCTATGCCGACGGCAAAATCCGCATCCCTCTGAACGGTGACGGACTGGCCGACACCCCTTATCGTTCCGCAATCGGCTTCACCGAAGAAGGCAAGCCCAGCTTTGCTACCGCCGTGGCCCTTGCCGGTGACACCGCTCCCAAGCAGATTCCTTTCCAGTCTAACCACGACATGTCTCAGGACGAGATTGCCGCCACCGCCGAAGAATGGGATGTAGTGAGCGCAGCCTGGGCCCTTCCTTGGATCATCCGCGACGGCGTTGCAATGAAATGGGAGGACCTCTGGAACAACGATGCTTCCCGCTGGGCCACAGCATTCGGCCAGGGATGGCAGTCCATGTATCCCGGCCATGTTGTAATGGGCGTTACTTATGACAACAAGATTGCCTTCATGTGCAATCCCGGAGGTTCCGACAACTGGGACGGCGCCGATTCCAACAATTGTCCCGATGTATTTAAAGACGGCGGCTGGTTCAAGGGAATCACCGTAAACCAGATGGCATGGCTTGCCATCCAGATGGGCTGGAAGGAACTTACCGTAATCAGCGGCCAGAACGGTGAAGCCAACGGCAACGCCAGCACAATCCGCATCAACGGCAAGAGCGTCTTCCACCAGGAGGATCACCCTTATCTCTCCCCGGAACCTTACGCCAACGAAGGCGCAGACGTGAACTGCGCTTACGCAATCTCGCTCAACAAGCGTTAATTACCTTTTCTTTCAACTGGTTTTCAGCACTTACCGGCTTTCCGGAGGCGGTAAGTGCTGAATTAATAAAAGAACACCCTTTTTGATGCATCCCGTACCAAAACTGATTCTGACGCTTGCCCTTTCCTTGCTGGGCGCGGCATCCCCTTCAGGCCTGACAAGCCTTGCCGCAGCAGCCGCAGTGGCACCCGCGGATGACGGGAAAACCGTCACCTACCGCGGAAGAGTGACAGACGCCCAAAACGGAGACCCGCTTCCCGGCGCAGTCGTGAGGCTCACCGGCAGCAACCGTTACGGCGCCGTTACAGACAATGACGGAAATTTCAGCATCGCGCTCCCCGCAGACAGGAAACCCGTTGTGGAAGTTTCCTTCCTGAGTTACGTGACTGCCGAATTCAGCCTGTCAAAGAGCGGCTCCATCCTTGCCCTTGAGCCGGATACCACATTCCTGGACGAAGTTCAGGTGGTGGCTTACGGCCAGCAAAGGAGGGTCACCGTCACAGGAGCTGTTTCATCCATCAGCTCCGACGACATCCTGAAATCGCCCTCCGGCAGCGTTGCAAACGCCCTTGCCGGTGCAATTACCGGCGTTTCGTCCGTCCAGGTGTCCGGTCAGCCCGGTGCCGAAGATCCGGACATCTATGTCCGTGGTACAGGATCGCTGTCCAATGAGGCCTCCAAGCCGCTCATCCTGGTAGACGGCGTGGAGAGGTCCTTCTTCCAGATGGACCCCAATGAAATTGAGAATATCACCGTCCTGAAAGACGCCGCATCTACGGCGGTCTTCGGCGTCAGGGGCGCCAACGGTGTCATCCTTGTTACTACAAAGCGCGGCGAGGAAGGAAAGAACCGCATATCCCTGTCCTCCCAGTTCGGCCTCACTCAACCCCTGAGGCACCTCAAGAGCGTAAGCAGTTACGAGTACGCGAAAATCTACAACGAGGCCCAGCTCTCCGACAATCCGGACATGCCGGCAAGCGCTCTCAAGTTCAGCCCGTTTGTGCTTGAGATGTTCGAGACCGGCGGAGACCCCATCATGTTCCCGAACATGGACTGGGATTCCTATATCTTCAAGGACCTCGCATGGCAGACACAGCACAATGTCACCATGTCCGGCGGCTCTTCACGCTTCCGCTACTTCGTTTCCCTGGGTTACCTCTACCAGGACGGTATCATGAAGAAGTTCGACCTCACCTACAACCCGAACTACACCTACAACCGTTACAACTACAGGGCAAACGTAGACATTGACGTAACCAAGACAACAAACCTTAAAATCAATCTCGGCGGCCGCGTGGGAACAACCCACGAGCCCCAGACCTACAACCTGTGGGAGAACATAATGTGGTGCACCCCGTTCTCAAGCGCAGGCATAGTAGACGGCCACTACATTGTTTCCAGCGGCGGAAACGGCAAATACATCCCCATGGAAGGCGGCCTGGACGGCCTTGCCCTCTTCTACAACTACGGATATGCCGAAACCACGGAGAATGTCCTTAACATGGACATCCAGCTGGACCAGAACCTGGACTTTGTGACCCCCGGCCTCAAGGCATCCCTCAAGGGCGCATACAACTCTACCTACTGGCTTTCCGTAAGCCGCAACGTGACATACGCCCCGTCCATGTACTACACTCCGATGTACCTGGGGTATTTCACCCAGCCCGGAATGGATGTCGCTAGCCCCATGTTCGACAACACCATAGTGTACAGGACTTCAGGCCGTGACGGCCTCATTGAGCCGATGTCCTACGGAGACTGGACCGGCCATTCCCGCAACTGGTACCTTGAAGGCAGCGTGAACTACCACCGCCAGTTCGGGGACCACGAAGTAAGCGCCCTTCTCATGTACAACCAGTCCAAGACCTATTATCCCCCCCAGCTCACGGAAATCCCCACAGCCTATGTAGGATATGTAGGCCGCGTCACATATAACTGGAAACACAGGTACATGGCCGACTTCAACGTGGGATACAACGGCTCCGAGAACTTTGCCCCCGGCAAGCGTTACGGCCTTTTCCCGGCTGTTTCAGTTGGATGGAGCATCTCTGAAGAGCCCTGGATGAAGTGGTCCAAAAGTTGGATGGATTTCCTGAAAATCCGTGCTTCCTACGGCCTTGTGGGCAACGACAAGTACTCCGGAGCCCGCTTCCTGTACCTCAACGGCTCCTGGAACCCCGCCAACGCAGTATTCGACTGGGGTTACTACGATGCAGGAGGAAACATGTATAAAGGCAGCTGGCAGTTTGGAGACCAGTACAGTCCCGTGATGCTGCCCGATGCCGTGGAGAATACGGTAGGCAACTCGAACGTAACCTGGGAAAAGGTGAGAAAACAGAACTACGGTATTGACATAGTGCTTTTCAAACAGCGCCTCAACATCAATGCCGATATCTTCTTCGAGCACCGCTACGACATCCTTTCCAAGAGAAATACGCAGCCTAACATCACAGACGTATCCCTCCCCCTGATCAACCTTGGAGAAGTGAGCAACCGCGGTTATGAGATTTCCGTGGGCTGGAATTCCAGGATAAGGGATTTCAATTACTACGCTAAGGCAAACATCTCATACTCCAAGAACAAGATCCTGTACATGGACGAGATTATGCCGAATTACCCCTGGATGGCCCAGACAGGGCAGAGCACCGGCACCAAGTACGGCCTTACCTTTGACAGGTATCTCCGAGAAAGCGACTTTGACCCCGAAGGAAACATATTGGAATTCGACGAAAACGGCAACAGGATTCCATCCATGTCAATCGGTAGCCCCCGCCCCGGCGACGCCCTGTTCAAGGACCTCAACGACGACGGCAAGATTGACGAGAACGATGCCAAATGGTTCGGTTTCTCCGACCGCCCCGAATATGTGGCCGGGTTCATGGCCGGATTCAGCTGGAAGGGCTTCAGCATGTCCATGCAGTGGACCGGAGCCTGGAACGCATCCCGCATGATAGACGGAGAGATGAGAACGCCCTTCGGCTCGCAGAACACCAGGACCCTCCTCACCTACCTCGCCGACGGCAGGTGGACCCCCGAAAACCAGAATTCCCGTTTCCCGCGCATCACCTTCATGAACAAGATCCACTACCTTACCACCAGCGACCTCTGGCTCATAGATGCGTCTTACCTGCGCCTGAAAACAGCCGAAATAGCCTACACGCTGGAAGGCAACCGCATCCTGAAGAAGGCCGGAATCTCCACCGCCAAGTTCTATGTGAGCGGATACAACCTCCTGACGCTGTTCTCTCCCCTGGCCGAACTTGACATAGACCCCGAAGGAAACACCTCCGGTTGGGACAACAGATACCCAAACAACCGTATCTATAATTTTGGCATCAACCTGACATTCTAGAGAGATATGAGAACTGTAACTAAACTTCTGGCAATCACCGCCACCGCGGCGGCACTCCTTGTTTCCGCCATTTCATGTCAGGATCTCAGGCTTGGAGACGGCTTCCTTGAGAAGGCTCCCGGCGTGGATGTGACCATTGATACCATCTTTTCCTCCAAGCTGTATGCCGACAGGGCCCTTGTGGCCGCCTATGCCTGCCTCCGCTGCGGCTATCCCGTACACAACAACGCCTGGCCGCTTGGTTCACAGGGAAAATTCAAGTATCAGGCTGCCTGCAGCGCCGTGGCCAACGACGTCCACGACGCCCTCACCGACATCATTGATTCCCAGTGCACCTGGGCAGGTGCCTATAATGTATATTATAACGGTTCCTACTGCGCACAGACGGAGAACACCGAAAGCGGCACCAAATACGCCTACCTCCCCAACCTGGACGGAGCCTGGAAGTGTATCCGCAAGTCCTACCTCTACATAAACAACGTAGACCGCGTGCCGGACATGACTCCCGAGGAAAAGGCCCGCAGAAAGGCAGAGTGCAAGGTGATGATTGCAATGTCATACCTTGACCTCTGGAGAAACTTCGGCGGAGTCCCCATCCTTACGGATGCCGTGGAAGCCGGCAAGGAAAGCGGCGTGGACTACACCAGAAAGAGCGCCGAAGAAGTCCTGGACTTCATACTTGCCATGCTGGACGAAGCCGCCCCGGACCTTCCCTGGACGGTTCCGGCAAATGAAGACGGCCACTTGACAAAGGCTTCGGCCCTTGGCCTGAAGTGCCGCGTCCTGGCATTTGCGGCAAGTCCCCTTTTCAACGCCAACGCCCCCTACAGCGACAAAAAGCCCTCCCTGGTGCTTGGAAACGTAGACAAGATCAACCCCGACGACATTGAGAAGATGTACTGGTTCGGCGGCTACGACCCCACCCGCTGGGACAAGGTGGTGAAAGCCTGTGAGGAATTCTTTGCGGCAAACTCCGGCGGAGAATACGCCCTCATCCAGGCTTCGGGCACCACCCAGGACGACTACCGCAGCGCCTGGAACAGGACCTACGCAGACCGCAACAACGGTGAAATCCTCATCCATACCGGCCGCTACATGCCCACTTTCGCCGACACCTACCTCCGCTGCTACTTCGGCCCGGCCGAAGACCACGGAAACGACGGCCGCGGATACGGCGGCGGCGCCATCACCCTCAACTTCGTGGACCTGTTCCCTTATGCCGACGGCTCCAAGGCCGATTACCGCACCTGGATAGCCAGCCACAATCACGAAGGCACGCTCACCGACAACCCGTTTGTGGGAAGGGACCCCCGCCTGTACGAATCCGTGATGATAGTGGGAGACCATTTCCAGGGCCATCCCGCCAGGATGTGGGACGACGGCTATGAGCACGGCGGCGCCGAGTCTCCACGCGCGTACACCGGTTTCAGTTCCCGCAAGATGCTGTGGGACTACAACGACGAGACCTTCCACAACAAGCCCACGGACTGGTCTTACCTGCGCCTCGCAGAGATCTACCTCATCTATGCCGAAGCCCTCAACGAGACAGGAAGGAAGACCGAAGCATACGCACAGCTCAACAAGGTGCGTAATCGCGTGGGACTTCCCGACATGACCGACGCCCTTCTGGAGGAGGTTCAGGCCGGAAGGACCTACCCCACCTATGACGAGCCCCTCAAGGGAGACCCCAAACTCCGCGACGAAATACTTGACGAGCGCGCCCGCGAACTCTATTTTGAGGAGGTGCGCCTCTACGACATGATACGCTGGAAGCGCCAGGACATCTTCTGCAAGACCCTTTATGGCATCCACATGACCATAAAGAGCGGTTCCTATGAAGAGAACAACCTGAAACTCAACTTCCTTGACCCCTTTGAGCCCACTCCCCGCTACTGGAGGGACCACTGGGACAACAAGTGGTACCTGAGCGCTTTCCCCACCAATGAAATCAACAAGGGTTACGGACTTGTCCAGAATCCAGGATGGTAGTAGACAAAGTGAGTATGAAAAGATTTCTGTCATTCATCATAGCAGGGGTTGCCCTGCCTGCAGCACTCCTGGCGCAGGAGTCCTCCCTCTCAACAGTGAGCGGGGAAGACCTCTCATCAACATCCGAGCGCCAGATCATGAACGCCTTGTACGGGCGTCTTCCCGGTCTTCAACTTTTCCAAAACGGCTCCGGATACCTTCCGTCTTCGCTTACTCCCACAACAACCGTGAGGGGGCAGGGTTCCTACAGCGGCAACCACACCCTTTTCATAGTTGACGGCGTGGAGAGAGACCCCTCGGAGATCGAGGTTGGAGAAGTGGAGTCCGTAACCGTGCTCAAAGACGCCGCCTCCCTTGTCCTTTGGGGAATAAGGGGCGCGGACGGCGCCGTTGTAATAACTACACGCCGCG
Organism: Bacteroidales bacterium; assembly: GCA_017478685.1. The sequence continues at coordinate 24,209 of JAFVDC010000170.1, forward strand.
GCAAGGACCGGGAGCCGTTCAGGCTCCGCGCCCAGTTGCGCACCGGTGTGCAGGTGCCATACGGAATCCCCGGCATGGCCTCTCCGGTAAATTATGCAAACGCCATGAACGAAGCCCGTTCACTGGATGGCCTGGAGCCTTATTTTTCGGCCTCCAACATTGCCTCCATCGCCGACGGCTCCTCCACCATCATCCCCAGGACAGACTGGGAGAGCCTGATGCTCAGAAAATACGGTTTCGCAAATGACATCAACCTGTCCATCGACGGCTCCACCCGCTCTACAAAGTACTTTGTATACGCAAACTACAGCAGCAACCGCGGATTCCTGACAAATACAGGCCTCACCGACAACATAGACACCCAGGCTGCATACTATGCCCTCAAGCTGCGCTCCAACCTGGACGTGAAAGTAACCAGGTACACAGACCTTGTGATCAACCTCAGCGCCCGCCTGCAGCAGGAGCAGGGCCCCCAGGGAGGCCTGGACATATCTTCCATGTACAGCGCCCCCACGGTCGGAATCCCTGCAATGCTCTTCGACAAATGGGCCAGGACCAACCTCATAGACAACCCCGTGGGGTCTGTCCTCGGCTCCGGGAACATGACAAGGTTCGGGAGATCCCTTCTTGGCGACATAGCCATAAAGCAGAGCCTCTCCATGATACTCCCCGGGCTCCGGGCCGAAGTAAGGGTATCCTACGACAACGCCTCCCTGGTGTGTGACAGGAAGAATTTCACTTATTCCTATTACACCCTCTCTCCCCTTTACGACACCGCCGGGAACATCAGCGACTACTCCGTCTCCACCTTCGGCAACGACACCGAGATTGCCTTTGCCACATGGCTCCAGAGCCAGTACATGAGGCTTACCGGATGGGCCGGACTTGGATGGGACGGCCACTTTGGAAAGAATAACATAAGCGCAGACTTCCGCGCAAGCAGGGAAATGTACAAACTGACCGGTGCAGGCAACATGTTCAAGCACCAGGACTACATCCTTTCCCTCAAGTACGACTACGACGGGAAGTACCTGGTGAATGCCGCCCTCAATGCATCCGGAAGCAGTCTCCTCTCCACCGGGGACAAGTTCCGCCTGTATCCCGCCGGATCGGTTGCATGGGTTGTTTCCAAGGAGGATTTCATGAGCGGGTCCTCTTTCATGGACTTCCTGAAGATAAAAGCCTCCGCCGGACTTGTGGGCATGGACGCCAACCTTGTCTACGACATGGACAAGCAGTTCAACGGCTCCGGGAACAGTTATATCTTCACCTTCGGCAGCACCCAGTACGGTGCAAGGGAGGGAGACCTCCCCTCTGTTGGAGTCCGTCCGGAAACCGACCTCAAGTTTGATGTCGGAGCGGAATTCCACATGCCATGGGGCCTCAGCGGAGAAGTGACCGGATTCTACAACAGGAGGACGGGGCTCAGGACCCTTGCCGGGAACACCACCTCCGGAGTCCTTGGAATTGGCCTTTCCGACTCCTTCACCGGAGTTGTATCCAACCGCGGCGTTGAAGGCGCCCTGGACTGGGAAGGGAAGATAGGTCCCGTATCCATCGACCTTGGCGGGACAGTTTCCTTTGCAAGGAGCAGGATAGAGCATCTGGAAGAGGAATACCACCCCAACGACTACCAGTATGAGGCCGGCGGAAGCGTAGGGCGCATCTTTGCGCTTGTTTCCGACGGATTCTACGAGGCCTCCGACTTCAATGCCGACGGCTCCCTGAAGGCAGGCGTGCCCGAAAGCAGTTTTTCCGGTTCCGTGCGTCCCGGAGACGTCAAGTACAAGGACCTCAGCGGAGACGGCATCATAGACAACTATGACTACACCTGGCTGAAGACACCCGCCCTGCCGGAACTCTACTATGGCTTCCACATCGGCGCATCATGGAACGGAATCAGCCTCAGCGCCCTTTTCCAGGGCACCGGAGACTGGACGGCCGTCACGAATCTTCCCAGCGTGTACCAGCCTCTCTACGGCGGAGACAAGAACGTATCCGAGTACTATCTCACCCACTGCTGGAGAGACGGGGCCGACAACGCCGGCGCCCTGTATCCCCGCCTTACCACGCTTGAGAACAAGAACAACTTCCTCATGAGCGACGTCTGGACCGCAAACGGGAAGTACCTCAAACTGCGTGAACTTGAACTGAGTTACAGTTTCCCGATGAGCCTCATATCCAAAATCCGGCTTACCGGCGCCACCGTCTTTTTCAGGGGGAACAATCTCCTGTCCTTTGACGGCATAAAGATACTGGATCCCGAGTATATCTCCCTGGAGTATCCCAGGGCACGGTCCTACATGTTTGGAATAAAACTGCAATTCTAAAAAAGGAAGCGAGATGAAAACAAAGATATTTACCATACTTGCAGCCGCAGCAATCCTCCCTGTTTCCTGCGCCCGTGACCTTGAGGTGAACGAGAACGTCTATCACTCCAAGGAGTACATGTTTGCAGACTTCGGCATGGTGAAGGACGTGATGACAAACGCCTACGGATATCTCAAGGACGGTTTCAGCGCCGTTGGCGAAACCATGACCGAGTGCGCCACCGACGATGCCGTATACGCCAACACCCCCAACACGATCAAGGGCTTCTACGACGGCAGCTGGTCCGCGAACAATGTGATGGACGACTGCTGGAGCACCCTTTACAGCGCCATCCGTTCCTGCAACTACCTCATCGAGAACTGCCCGGAAGACTTTGAAGTGGCAAAGTATCTGGAGGAATACCAGCGCAACGTAGACCAGCTCAAGAACTACCCCTGGGAAGCGAAAACCCTGAGGGCATACTTCCACTTCGAGCTTCTCAAGCGCTACAACAACATAGTGATTGCGGACACCACCTTCAGGGCCGAAGAAGTCAACTTCCTGAGGCAGACCGACTACGCGACCGCCGCAAGATGGATTGCCGAAGAACTGGAAGACGCGGCATACAACCTTCCCGCCACATACTCCGGCACATTCTACTCTGAACTCGGCCGCGTGACTCGTGGCTTCGCGCTTGCAATGCGCTCCCGCGTACTCCTTTACGCCGCAAGCCCGCTGAACAATCCGGACTCGGACCCCACCCTTTACGCCGAGGCCGCAATTGCGGCAAAGGAGATGCTGGACGTAAATGCTTCTGACAAGACTTTCGGCCTTTTTGACGATCCCTTCCAGGGAGAAGCCAAGGATGTCATCTTCGGGATAAGGCTGGGGGCGAACAACGCCTTTGAAAGGGCGAATTTCCCCGCCGGATACGAAGGCGGCCACTCCGGCATATGCCCCACCCTGAACCTTGTTGAAGCATTTGACAAGGCCGACGGCACGCCGTTCGACCCCTCCACCGACGCCGACGCCCTCCTTGACGGGACCAAGAGGGACCCCCGTTTTGCCAAGACCATACTCTTCAACGGGGCCATGTTCAAGGACCAGCCGGTAGAGAGTTTCCGCGGCGGCCGCAACGGACTGCCGCTTGACGAGGCTTCCCCCACCTCATTCTACCTTCGCAAGTTCCTGAAGGAAGCCACCATCCTTTCGGCCGGAAACACCACCAGCTACCAGCACCTGTGGCCCGTCATAAGGCTGCCGGAGGTTTACCTCAACTATGCCGAAGCCCTCTTTGAAGCAACCGGCAATCCCTCCTTCAAGGGCGCCCTTGGCGGAGTCACGTTCAATATGTCTCCCGTAGAAGCGGTGAATGCCGTCAGGAATGTTTACGGACTTGCAGGCATTCCCTCCGGCACAGATGCCGACACCTTCCGCAAGAGGCTTCACAACGAGCGCCGCGTGGAACTTGCATTCGAGGGACACCTCTTCTGGGACCTCCGCCGCTGGAAGGAAGGTGAAAGCACAACCCGGATTTATGGCCTGGATATTATGAAAAATGCCGACGAAAGCTTAACTTGCACCAAAATTAAGGTGCAGACCCGCCTTTGGGACGACAAGATGTACTTCTATCCCATCCCCGAGGTCGAGCGGCACAAGAATACTAATCTAAGCCAAAACAGCGGATGGTAAAATCTATCGCACTAGTATTGTCGGCCCTTGTCTCCGCCGATCTCCTGTTCCTGCCTTTCAGGCCGGAGCAGATTCCCGCAGACGAGATTTCGTCGCTCTATCAGGATTCTGACGGATATATCTGGATTGTCTCTTACTCCGGCCTGTCACGCTACGACGGCTACAGGACAGTCTCGTATACCATCGGCCCGGATTCCGACGACACCCAGACAATACAGATGCATAGTGTGATAGAAGCCGGTGACGGGATTTACATCGCCACCGAAAACGGCCTGCTGTGCCTTGACAGGAAGACGGGACAGATAAGTACCGTACCGGATCCCCTGATTTCCGGAATGAACATTTCGGCCATGACCATAGACGGGAACGGCCGCCTTTGGGTTGGCGGGGACAAGGGAATCTTTGTGCGGAACGGGAATGGTGTCTTCACGGCCTCCGTGTTTTCCATGATGCCCGGCGACAGGCCCATAACGGATGTCGTGAACATGGTTGTGGACCACTCCGGAGACCTATGGTTCACGTCCTGGGGCCGCGGGCTGTTCCGTTTTGACATGGACCAGTCAAGGCTGTATTCATACACGGAGGGAGACTTTTCGGCCTCATATGTTCTCCATGAAGACAGCCGGGAAGGCATGTGGATAGGCACCTGGGGCCGCGGCCTGCTGTACATGAAAGACCTTGACGCTCCCGACAGTCCGGCAAGTTATGTCCGATACGCACACGGAAACCGCAATCCCGGCTCCATCCTGGACGACATCATATACAACATCCGGGAAGACGGTGACGGAAATGTGTGGATAGGCAGCCGCAGCGGGCTCAGCATCCTTGAAAGGAAGGCCGGCGGCGGCTTTGAGGACAGGTTCATCAACAAATACCCCGAGGAAGGCGAAGGGAACCTCCCCTACAACGAGGTCAACTCCATCCTTCGCACCCGTGACAACTCAATGTGGGTAGGCATGCTTGGAGGCGGCATCTGCAAGGTTGAGAAAAAGCCCCGCATTGAAGAGCGCTTCCCCATGACCAAGGTCCGGGCCGAATACAAGACGGCCTCCATAAAGAGCATCTACCCCACCGGAGACGGCAAGATGTGGCTTGGCATCACCGGCCACGGGCTCATCCAGTACGACAGCCGCAGCGGGGACTTCGTCCACTACTCCTCCCTGCCGGAATTCGAGGGCATGATGTATACAAGCATAGTGGAATGCATCCGGGAAAGAAGCGCAACCCGTGAAATCTGCTTCGGCAGCTACAACACAGGTATCTGGCTGTACAACCCCGAGACTGGAGAGACCAACGTCCTCAATTCGGCCAATTGCAGCGCCCTCACCCAGGACAGCATACTCTCCATTGCCGAAGACGGGGCCGGGAACATGTGGCTGGGAACCCGCCACGGGATATTCGTCCTTGCCCCCGACAACACCGTGACCCCTTTCCAGGAATTCATCTCCAGGCCCAGGCTTGAGAACGGCTACAAGGCCCAGAGCATGAGCATAGACCTTCAGGGAAACATCTGGGTGGCAACCGGTTACGACGGCATCCTGAAGATAGACCCCGCCGGCGGCGAGGTTACATCCTATACCGTGAACGGGCCCTCCGAAGTACGCAGTTTCAACAGTGTGCTGGCCGACTCAAAGGGGAATATATGGGCAGGATCCGCCCTGTCCGGCCTTTACCGCTTTGACAGCCGGAGGAAAACCCTTGAAGAGGAGAAGAGCCTCATATTCCTCAGCGGCAAGGGCATCGCAAACATCTCCGAAGACCCTCACGGCAACATCTGGGTAAGCACCAGCACGGCCGTACTGTCCTTCAAGGCCGACGATAACGGTGAAAGGAAAATACTCAGTTACGATGTCACCCACGGCCAGGAAGGGAGCGTTTTCTGCAACCGAAACTCCGCCTTCTACATGGAAGACACGGACGAGATGGCCTTCGGCACTTCACGCGGAATATTGCTGTACCCCTGTACTCCAAGTTCTGAAGACATTGGGACACGCACAATCCAGATTACGGACATCCGCCACGGAGAGAATGTGTACAAGGACCTTGTAATCAGTTTCTCCATCTTTGACTTCGAGTCTCCGGAAGACGACATCTACGCCTACCGCCTCACCCGCCGCGGAAAGACTCCCGGGCTGTGGACCATGGTGGGAGGCGGCGACAACCGCGCCGTATTCACGTCCCTGAAACCGGGGAACTACGTTTTCGAGGTATACGGCTACCGCTCCGGCCACACGGCCGAAAGCGACATCTGCCGCATGGACATAAAGATTCCCGGCAATCCCTGGCTCTCATGGTGGGCCATAACCCTGTATGTGCTGCTGGCCTCAGGCATCATCCTGTGGCTTGTGCTGTCGGCCTCGTCCAGGATGAAGATGAAGCGCCAGCTTGAACTTGAGACCCTCAACCAGCAGAAGGCCGACGAAATCAACCAGGCCAGGCTGCAGTTTTTCACCAACATCTCCCACGAGTTCCTGACGCCTCTCAGCATCATTCTGGCATCGGCCGAAAGCCTTGAACCCAAGACGGAAAAAGACAAGAACATAACGGAGATAATGTCGGCCAACGCCCTGAGGCTCACGAGGATGGTCCAGCAGGTACTGGATTTCCGCAAGGTGGAATCCGACAACATGGAGCTCAAGGTAAGCGAGAACGACATAGCCGAGTTCATAAGCCATGAAGTGGAATCGTTCATCCCGCTGGTGAGAAAACACCAGCTTACGGTTTCCTTCTCCAGCGACCCCCAGTCCATACGCGGCTGGTTCGACCCCGACAAACTGGACAAGATAATCTACAACCTCCTTTCAAACGCGGTCAAGTATACTCCGGCGGGTGGTACGGTGCGTCTTTCGGTGAACCTCCGCAACGACAAATCCGTGGAGATTGCCTGCGCCAACAGCGGCAGGCTCATGTCCAGAAGCACCATCTCCAAACTGTTCAAGCGCTTTTATGAAGGTGATTACCGCCATTTCAACACTATAGGAAACGGTATCGGCCTGTCGCTGGTGAAATCCCTTGTCACCATGCACAAGGGGACCATAGACGTGGTGAGCAACGAGAAAGACGGCAACTGCTTCACGGTAAGCCTCCCTATCGGCAAGGACTCCTACACCGAAACCGAGATTGACACCGACACCTCCGGAGACAACCACATGCCATTTGCGCTGAGCCTTGGGGAAAACGTGGCCCGGACAGGCTACACGGTGCTATGCATAGACGACAACGAGGAGCTCTGCGAACTTCTCCAGGCCATCCTCTCCAAGAGTTTCAACGTCCTCACTTCTCAAAGTGCCGAAGACGCGCTGGAGCTCCTCAAGGACAACGCCGTGGATGTCATTGTGTGCGACGTGGCCATGCCGGGGATGGACGGATTCCAGTTCTGCGCCAAGATAAAGGAGGCCGTGGAATACAGCCATATTCCCGTAATCCTCCTCACCGCCAAGACAGACCCTTCCTACAGCATCGAGGGATTCAGGAGCGGTGCAGACGGCTACCTTACCAAGCCCTGCAACTTCTCCGTGCTCAGCGCCATGATACTGAACCTCATCGGCAAGCAGGAAAAGAAGGGAGAAGCCTTCCGGAAGCAGCTTGTATTTGAGGTCCCGGACATAGACTATACATCCGTGGACAAGAAATTCCTGCAGAAGGCGATAGACGTGGTGAACGCCCACATTGCCGATTCAGAGTTCTCCCAGACCGATTTCGTGAGGGAGATGTCCGTATCAAGGACGGTCCTTACGGAAAAGCTGAAGAACCTCACCGGCTTCACGCCGTCCGCATTCATCCTCAACGCCCGTCTCACCCTGGCCTACAAACTGTTATGTGAGGAGAAGGGCAACATAAGGGTGTCGGACCTTGCCTATTCCGTAGGCTTCAGCGACGCCAAGTATTTCAGCAAATGTTTCAAGAAAAAATATAAGAAAACGCCTAAATCCGTGTTGGAGGAACAAATGGTATGAGAAAGATACTGCTCATGGCGGCATCGTGCCTTCTGGTGCTTGCCTGTGGGAAAACCGAAACTACTCAAAAAGACCAGTTCATACTTGTAAGGCAGCCCGGCGGCCCGGACCTTGGCTACAGCCCGGAATCCGGAGTGACTCTCATAAAGGACGGCCGTCACCTTTTCAAGGACCTTGACAGGAACGGTGTCCTGGATCCCTATGAGGACTGGCGCCTGGACTATGCCGCCAGGGCCAGGGACCTTGCGGGGAGGCTGAGCAAGGAACAGATAGCCGGTCTTATGCTCTACAGCGAGCACCAGGCCGTTCCCACGGACCCTGAAGGTTACTGGTCTTCCCTGTATAACGGAATGTCCCTTGAAAAGAGCGGACTTCCCCACTCCGCCATCAACGACAAGCAGAAGGCCTTCCTGAAAAACGACAACCTGAGGGCCGTGCTTGTGGTGCGCGTGGAGAGCCCCAGGATAGGTGCTGAGTGGAACAACAACCTCCAGGCATTCTGCGAGGGCATAGACTTCGGCATTCCCGTGAACATCAGTTCCGACCCCCGCAACGAGGCCGAGACCAAGGCCGAATTCAACGCGGGCTCCGGCGGACAGATTTCCCTGTGGCCGTGCCAGCTTGGCCTTGCCGCCACGTTCGACCCCGCCCTTGTGGAGGAATTCGGCCGCATTGCATCCAAGGAATACAGGGCGCTTGGAATAGCCACCGCCCTTTCTCCGCAGGCCGATTTAGGCACGGAGCCCCGCTGGTTCCGCACTTACGGCACCTTTGGAGAAAGCCCGGAACTGGCCGCAGACATGGTCAGGGCCTATGTCGATGGCTTCCAGACCACCGGGAAGAAAGGCTGGGGCAGCGAGAGCGTGAACGCAATGGTGAAGCACTGGCCGGGCGGCGGAAGCGGAGAAGGCGGCCGTGACGCCCACTACTCTTTCGGCAAATATTCCGTATATCCCGGAAACGGCTTCCAGACTCTTATGAGGCCTTTCCTTGAAGGCGCCTTCAAACTGCGCCGCGGAACGGAAGCGGCATCGGCCGTAATGCCCTACTACACTGTCTCCTATGGCCAGGACCCCTCCGGAAACAATGTGGGGAACGGCTACAGCGCCTACATTGTTGACACCCTCCTTCGTCACAAATACGGATATGACGGCGTAGTATACACGGACTGGGCGGTCACCCACAACCACGAGAAAGTGGAATGGGCGCTTGGAAAGTGCTGGGGATACGAGACAGCCTCCGAGGCAGAGCGCCACTACGCCATCCTTAAGGCCGGCGTAGACCAGTTTGGCGGAAACAATGCCATGGGGCCCGTCCTTGATGCCTATAAGTTATGGGCCGATGAATTCGGCGAGGAATCGGCACGGAGCCGCTTTGAGGAATCCGCCGTAAGACTGCTTCTCAACATGTTCAGGACGGGGCTATTCGAGAATCCGTATGTGGATCCCGATGTCACGGAAGAGATTGTGGGATGCCCCGAGTTCATGAAAAAAGGCTATGACGCCCAGGTAAAAAGCGTCGTGATGCTGAAAAACCATGCCGGGGCACTTCCCGTTGCCGCCCGCAGCAAGGTCTTTGTGCCAAAGACGCACATCACCCCATCCAAGGGATTCTTCGGCCCGATGACCGATGACGACAAATGGGAATACAGGGTTGACACCGCCGTGGTGGCCAAATTCTACGACGTTGTGGAAGATCCCGCCCAGGCAGACTTCGCGCTTGTGTACATGAACGAGCCCTACGGCCCCCAGGGCTATGAGGTGGAAGACCGCGAGGCCGGCGGCAACGGATACATTCCCATCAGCCTCCAGTACGGAGACTACACGGCGACAGACGCCCGTGAAGTGAGCATTGCCGGAGGAGACCCCCTGGAGTCTTTCACCAACAGGAGTTACAAGGGAAAGACCGTGAGCGTGTATGACAAGGACGACCTTGAGGCACTCCGAAGCGCCAGGGAACTTATGGGAGACAAGCCTGTGGTGGCAGCTATCACGGCCATGAGACCCATGGTCCTCTCCGAGGTCGATCCCCTTGCCGATGCCATTCTGGTGGGATTCTCCATCCAGGACCAGGCTTATCTTGAGATAGTTTCCGGCGCGGCCGAACCTTCCGGCCTGCTTCCGGTCCAGATGCCCGCCTCCATGAAGGAAGTGGAACTCCAGTGCGAAGACCTCCCCTGGGACATGGAGCCCTACACGGATGCAGACGGAAACAAGTACGACTTTGCATTCGGCCTTGACTGGAAGGGAGTAATTGCCGATTCAAGGACCAGGAAATACGCACGATGACGCTCCTTGCCCTGATACTCTCCCTTGCCGGACAGGTTTTCTTTCAGGTAAACGGCCTGAACGGGTCTGTGGCGGAACTGGGCATCAGGGAAGACCCCATGCAGTGGATTCTGAGAACCGACGGCTCCCAGTACCCCTGGGTACGGGAGCAATACGGCTGGGGACTTGGCTACCTGGATGTGGACGGGGAAACCTTCCGCTGGGAATACGACGGAGGGAAATATACCGCAGGCGGCGTGGAAATCAGGGTTGAAAGACAGCTTAACGGGCCCGACATGGTGGAATCCTACACCTTCACAAACAGGCTGGACAGGAAAGCAAGGCTTTCAAATATAGGGATTTACACCCCTTTCAACGACAATTACCCGGACGCCGCCACATGCATGAAGTCCCGCTGCCATGCGCATATATGGCCGGGGGGCAAGGCCGCCTGGGTATGCGCCGTCCCCATGGGCGGGAAAGGCCGCGGGCTTGGACTTATGCTGGAGAAAGGCGGCATCACGGACTACGAAATCTGGGAAAGGGGCAACGACAAAGGATGGTCCAACGACAGGGGCGTCATAGCCCTGTGCCCGCCCGACATTACCCTTGGGCGCGGAAAGTCCTTCACCGTAAGATGGAGAATCTTTGCGCACGGGATTGAAGACTTTGAGGATGAACTCCTTAAGCGCGGAGGCACGGTTGTTTCCACAGAACGCTACGTGTATGAGACCGGGGAGCGTGCAAAGGTGGTTTTCAAAAAAGGCGGGCGCAGTTTTACAAGGCGTCTAAAACTCCGTCATCCCGGGGAATACGGCATTTCCCGCCGCGGCGCCAGGGCCGATATCCTTGCCGTTCCCTCCTCCGAGGAACTGCTTGAGGCAAGGGCATCCTTCATCCTTGAAAGGCAGCGCATGAAAGACCCCTCCGATCCACGCTTCGGCGCCTTCATGGTCTACGACAACGAGACCGGCAAGATAGTCACGGACGACACCGGCCGAAGCGACCTTGACGAAGGCCGGGAAAGGGTTGGAATGGGCATCTTCCTTGCCGCATGGTACAACCGCCATCCTTCCCGCGAACTTCTGGACGCCCTCTTGGAGTATGCCCGGTTTATCCGCACGAAACTCCAGAAGGAAGACTACACAACCACCTCCAGCGTCTTCCACGAAGTCCCGGACAGAGGCTACAACTATCCCTGGATTGCCGACTTCTATTTCAGGATGTATGAGATTACCGGCGACAGGCAGTACGCCCTTGACGGGTACGGCACGCTTATGGCGCTTTTCAGGCGTTTTGGCCATGGCTTCTACTGCATAGACTATCCGGTCACAAGAAGCATGAAAGTTCTCTCAGAGGCCGGTTTTGACACTAAAAAGGAGCATCTTCTGGAATGCTGGAGAAAGACTGCCGACATCTTCACGGAAAACGGTCTTGACTTTCCCTCCCATGAGGTGAACTACGAGCAAAGCATCGTAGCCCCGGCCGTGCAGTTCCTTTCCGAGTTATACCTTGAGACGCATGACGGAAAGTATCTTGAAGCCGCGCGTTCCATGATGCCTGCGCTAAGGGCGTTTGCCTTCAGGCAGCCTTCATACCGGCTCCACGGCATTCCAATCCGCCACTGGGACGGATGGTGGTTCGGGAAAGACCAGACCTACGGGGACGTGTTCCCGCATTACTGGAGCGTGATATCGGCCGCTGCATTCCACTACTATTCGCTGGCATCCGGCGAGCCGTGCAACCCTGGAGAGATCCTGGCGGCCAACCTTGCTTCATTCTTCCCCGACGGTTCCGCCACCTGCGCGTACCTATATCCACGCCGCATTGACGGCAAACCCGGCAAATACGCCGACCCCTATGCCAATGACCAGGACTGGGCGCTTGCCGCCTACCTTGATTTCATGCAACCATGATTACGTCCATCCTACTGTCCGCCGCGCTTCTCATTCCCGTAGACGCAATGGCGCCTTGGCGCGACTCCTGGGCGGAAAAGGCCCGGGAATACACCCCTGAACTCATTTCCGAAACCGTATGCCCTGCGCGTACGGTGGAAGTTTTCCGCTCCGCAGAGGCCTTCCAGGGATATGGGATAAGGGAAGCCTCATATCCCCGGCAGTTGGATGAAGGCTGCGCCGTAGTGTATGACTTCGGTCGCCATGTGACAGGATACCTGACACTGGAATTCAAGGTCCTGCGCCGCACCCAGGATGCTCCTGCAAGGCTGAAGATTAACTTTGCTGAAGTTCCGTCAGAGTTTTATGTGGACAAGTGGCCCGCAAGCATAGGCCGTGGATGGATGCAGGAAGAAATCATTACCGTGGAAGACGTTTCAAAGCACCTGGAACTGCCAAGGCGTCTTTCCGGGCAGTACCTGAGGGTAGAACTCCTTTCAGGCTCCGCGGGCTTTGACATGGGCATTTCCGGGGTATCGTTCAGGGCGGTTTCTTCGGCCGGAGAAAACATGTGCCCGGTAAGCGGGGAAATAGGTTCCCGCGCCATCTCCACCCTCCGGGAATGCATGCAGACTGTACTGGAAGACGGCCCCAAACGGGACAGAAGGCTCTGGGGCATAGATTCCTACTTCGGGACCCTCTCAAACAACTACTCTTTCCGCAACCAAAAGGTGGTGCTGAGGAGCCTGTATCTTCTGGCATCGCTCTCATCCGAAGACGGCCTTTTGTATGCCGATGTCTTCGAGACCCCTTCCCCCCACCCCCAGGACGGGAATTATTCCCTTGACTGCAGCCTCTTCTACCCTCCGATGCTTCTGGAATACGCCAGGTCCTTTGCCGACACCGACACGGTACGGGACCTTTGGCCCATAGTGGAGCGGCAAATGGACGCCATCCGGGACCATATAGGGGACGACTATGTCTTTAACCCCGCCGCAAGGTATTCCTGGCTCATCTTCGACTGGAACGAGGGGCTGGACCGCCGGGTGCAGACGCAGGGGATAATGATTTGGTCACTGAAAGCGGGGGCCGCCCTTGCCGCCATGACCGGACACCCGGAAAGGGAAAAGGAGTGGACCTCCCTTGCCGCCAAGATGTCCCGGGCCGCCGTCAAGCACTTTTACAACCGCGCCACCGGGCTATTTGAAAGTTCCGGGCAGATATCCTGGAACTCCCAAATATGGATGGTAGTCTCCGGCGCAGTTACCGGAAAGAAGGCCGAAAAATGCCTTGAGGCCGTTTCCGCATGCCCTTCGGCACTGCTTCCAGGGACCCCTGCGGCCAACCATTTCCTTGTGGAGGCATACCTTGCCGCAGGAATGGAAAAAGAAGCCCGCGAGAGGCTTCTTTCCTATTGGGGCGGAATGGTTTCAAAAGTCACGGACACTCTTCCGGAGGTCTTTGACCCTGAAGACGACTTCACTTCTCCATACGGTTATCATCCCGTAAACAGCTACTGCCATCTCTGGAGCACCACGCCGTTGTATTTTATGGGCAAATACCCCTCTATAGGGCTTCTATGACGGAGAGGTTCACCTCCCTTAGGGCTTTTTCGTCCATCTTCACTATCTCACGGTCATAGGTCATGAGACCGTTCACCTCGCCTTCCACGTCCGTGGTCTGGGTATAGACGGCGGCGGCGCAGCCTTTCCCTATGAGGTCTTTAAGCATGATGGCATACTCCGAGTACTGCTTCAGGACATCCTCTGAGTTCTCATAGCGGATGTAGCCCCAGTTGCCGTCCTCATTCCAGAGGTGACCCTTGACGGGGAAGCCGATGCCTCCGAATTCACCCATGACATTAACCTGGCCGGGAACCATCATGGCAAATTCAGGATTGGGATAGTGGTGGTAGTCGTAGATGTCTCCGCAGCCTTCAATGTAGTTGCCGCCGGAAGCCTGGTCCACAAGCCTTGTAGGGTCCAACTCACGGGTGAAAGCCACGGCCTTTTCGGTCTCGAACTGTGACCAGGCCTCATTGAATGGCACCCAGACAACTATTGAAGGGTGATTCTTGAGTTGGCCGATTATCTCTCCCCACTCATGGTAGAAGGTTTCACGGACCTCTGCGGGAGCATCCCACTCGGTTCCGGTGTAGCCGATATAGTCCCAGCGGACATTGCTGTTGTCTGTCATGCTGGGCATATCCTGCCACACCACCACTCCAAGCTTGTCGCACCAGTAGTACCATCTTTCGGGCTCCACTTTCACATGTTTGCGGATCATGTTGAAGCCCATGGCCTTGGTTTTCTCTATGTCGAAGCGGAGGGCGGCGTCGGTGGGAGCGGTATAGAGGCCGTCCGGCCACCAGCCCTGGTCAAGAGGGCCGAACTGGAAGAGAGGCTTGCCGCTGAGAGCCATCCTGAGGTGGCCTTCGGCATCCGTGTACTTGGAGATTTCCCTGATGGCGGCGTATCCCTTTACGGAATCGGCCTTTTTGCCGCCGTCCATAAGGGTGATGTCAAGGTTGTAGAGACGGGGGTTGTCCGGGGTCCAGAATTCAGGGTCCGGGATGGCCAGGACAATGGGTTCGCCGGGCTTGGCCGAAGCCTTCACGCCTGCGGCCGCCACCGTAACCTCATCTCCGCCTTCGGCAGAGACCGTCACAGTTATTGTTCCGTCTGCGACGCTGCTGGTATAACCGTACGACGATATGCTTGCCTTGGGGACATTCTCCACCCAAACGGTCTGCCAGATACCACTGACTGCGGTGTACCATATTCCGGTAGGTTTAAGGACCTGTTTTCCTCGGGGATGGCGGCCGTCGTCGCTGCCGTCGTGTACGCGGAGCGTCAGTGTCTGCCTGCCAGAAGGCTTGAGGTAAGGGGTGATGTCAAGCGTGAAAGCGGCGTATCCGCCGGAATGACTTCCCGCAAGTTCACCGTTTACCCAAACTTCGGCCTCGTTGTCCACTGCGCCAAAGTGAAGGAGGGTCTTCTCGCCGGCCTTCCACTTGAAACCGGTCTGGTACCAGAGGGCATCCTGGGCCGTAACCTTCCTGCCAACGCCTGAAAGGGCCGATTCCGGTGCGAACGGCACCAGTATCTTACCCTGGAATTCTTCCGGAGCAGGGGCTTCCGAAGGCACTATGGCATAATCCCACAGGCCGTTGAGATTCTTCCAGTTCCCTTCTCTCACCATTGCGGGACGGGGATACTCGGGGAGCGGGGATGACGGGTTCACTTCTGCGGCCCAACGGGTCATGATCCTGCCTTCCACGGGTTTCCATGCCGGGGCGCTGCATGACACCGCCACCATGGCGGCGGCAAGGCTTGCAAGTATAAATGAGTTTTTCATGTCCTAGAAATAAGTGACGGTGCTGCCGCTTGCGGCGCTGAGGAGCTTGTTGGCGAGGGAGGAAACGCCAAAGCGGAAGAGGTCCTTGTTCATCCAGGAGTCTCCAAGGATGGTGCGGCCGATGGTCCAGTAGCAAACTGCATCCTGGGCCGAAGCAATGCCGCCGGCGGCCTTGAAGCCAACCTTGACGCCGGTCTTCTCATAGTATGCCTTGATGCACTCGCACATTACGTATGCGGCAAGGGGCGTGGCGTTCACCTTCACCTTTCCGGTAGATGTCTTGATGAAATCGGCACCATTTTCCATGGCAAGGAAAGAGGCGTCGGCAATGTTTTCCGGGGTTACAAGGAGGCCGGTTTCGATGATGACCTTGAGGCATACCTTGCGGCCAAGTTCTGCGGCAACGCGGTCTATGCACTCACGGGAAGCCTTTATTTCCTTGCCTGCGGTTTCATAGTCCCCTGCAAGGAAGCTGTTCAGTGCCAGCACAATGTCAGTTTCATCTGCGCCGCCGCGTACGGCAAGCTCTATCTCATGGAGTTTCACCTCTATCCAGCTCTGGGATGTGGGGAAGCAGCCCGCTACGGTTGTGACGTGGAGGGCGGGATCCCGGCGGTTCTGGGCCACCACATACCCAAGGTTAGGGTATACGCAGATGGATGCGGGAAGCGGCCAGCCGGGGAAGGCGACGGGAAGGCCGTTCACCTTTTCCACCAGCTTTTTCACGGAAGCGGGAGTGTCGTCGGAGGAAAGGGTGGTCTGGTCCATTATGCCGAAGCATGCCTTGTAAAGTTCCGGGGAAGCAATATTCTCCAGTCCTTCTGCGATGAGTTCCAACTGGCGGTCAATGGCCTCTTTGTCCGGGGTATAACCGTATTTGCTTGAAAGTGACATAGTATGTTATCCTTTAATTTGTATTTTGAATCCTTCATTTTGAAGAGGCTGCACCATGGCGCGCATTTCCTCCGGGGTGTATTTTCCAAGGCCTTTCATGGGAGTTTCGCGGTCTATGGTATAGACCTGGATTTCCCTGGGCCGAATTTGCCTTACAATATCCATCCATCTTTCCACCCAGTCCCGGCAGGACCAGCCCGGGCCACGCAGGAACATGGTCTGGAGCACGAAATCTCCGTTAAACTTTTTCATGGCCTCCACTACATCTTTCACATGGTACTCCCCTACCGGCCTGTTGATGAGGGCCACTTCTTTGTCTGTGGGGGCGTCCAGCTTGAGGATGGGGTTGTCCACTTTTCTCAGGGCCTCAAAAATGCCGGGCTGCCCGCAGCGGGTGGCGTTTGTAAGTACCGACACCTTTGCCGACGGGTAATACCTGTCCCTGAGCCTTATGGTTACATCAATTATTGCGGGGAATTCAGGATTCAGGGTGGGCTCTCCGTCTCCGGAGAAAGTGATTGAATCTATGGGAGTTCCGGCCGCCTGACAGGCTTTCAGTTTCTCTTCCAGGGCCTCCTCCACATCCTTTGCCGAAGGAATGCTCCTGTCCTGAAGGCCGTCCTTGTTCCAGCCGCATTCGCAGTAAATGCAGTCGAAGTTGCACACCTTGCCGTTTTTGGGAAGAAGGTTTATTCCCAGGGAACTTCCCAGCCTGCGGCTGAAGATGGGGCCGAAAACTGTATCTTCTCTTAGCATAGGCGGGTGGATTTTAGATACCCGGTCTGGGCCGGGTATGACGACAGCCGTACCAGGCCGGGGCGCTTGCCGGGCTCAAGGGTGCCAAGGCGACTCTCAAGGCCAAGGAAGCGGGCGCCGTTGAGGCAGGCCCATGTAAGAACTTCCTGAAGAGGGAGGTCAAACGCCTTCCTGAGGCAGTTTATCTCATCTATCATTGAAAGGGAGTCGTTGGAAGACAGTGAATCCGTGCCGATACAGATGGGTATGCCGCTTTCACGCATTACCGGAATGGGCGGCAGCATATTGTGTATGAAGAGGTTTGAAAGCGGGCAAACGGCAATGTAGGGGTGCTCAAGGACCTCACGGGCGCGGGCTGCGCCTTCCGGGGTAAGGCAGCATTCGTGGACCAGGAGCACGTTTCCGGGAACCGGGGCGGGAACGGCCTCCGTAACCCTTTGGAGGAAGTACTCCAGGGAGCTTGTTCCGGTAACGGGAGGCGTGGGGATGCCGTTTCTCACGCGGTTGTCCCACATGGGGCCGCGGCCGTAGCGCATCATCTCCTCCTCTTCATCGGACTCTTCGGAGTGGAACGACAAAAAACCGCTCTTGAGCCCTTCGGCCGAAGAAGCCGTCACAAGCTCAGGGCTCATGGTGTAGCACGAATGGGGCGTTGGAGCCGCATCCAGGCCGAAGGCTTCGGCCTCTTTCTTAAGCCCAAGGACGCCTTCCATTACGGCGTTGCACTCCCCGGGATCGGCCCCGAATACCTCCAGGAAAGTCCTGGTGTACATGGGGTGGGAGGCCTTTACCTCAAAGGAGTCTGCGCAGTTGGAGATATCGGCCATGGCCTGCACACCGGAAGCCCACATGGAGTCCATGGCCTCCTTGAGGGCGGCCAGCTTGTCTTCCATGGAGGAAGTGTCCCTGAGGGCGTTTATCTGGTCTATGAAGCCGGCCATGCCCGTTCCCTTTTTGAAGAGGCCCTTCATGTAGGAAAGCTCCACATGGCAGTGGGCGTTCACAAAGCCGGGGCATATAATCCCTTCATCAACAGGACCTTCGGCTTGCCCTACGGACAGTATGGTGCCGTCCGGGGCAACCTCCACGTATCCGTTGCGGATAGGGTCTCCGGCAAGGGTGTAAACTAGCTCTGCGGTATATCTCATAGCGAATCTCTTTCTGCGGCAATGGTATCGGCAATGGCCAGGGTATCCTCCTTCACTTCCAGGGTGTCCCTAAGGAAAATAAGGGAGTCCCTGGGGATAAGCTTGAGGGAATCTATCTCCTTGTGCATATAGGCCGAATCACCCTCAAAACGCACCTTGAGGGTGTCTACGGGCCTTACGCGCGCCTTCGGAAGTTTGGTGGTGTCTATCTGCTTCTGGTAAATGGAGAGCATCTTGCTGCGCCACCTTTCCAGTTCAATCTCGGAGTTCACCACCTTCAGTTCCTTCTCTATGCGCTCCGCCACGTTTCCCATAACCTTTTCCATCTTCTCCGGCTCTGCAAGATATTCCTTGAGGCTGTAAAGGTAGTCGTCGGTGTCGTAGCCTTTGGACTCAAGGATGCCGGCATACACAAGGGAGGTATCGGCCATCTGCTTGAAGGAACGGTCCTGGCGTATCTTCTGGTCCTGGAGGAACATGAGGTAGAAGATATCCTCCATGTCCCCTTTGGAAATTTTCCGGGGACCGCAGGACGCCACCGCCAGCACTAAGGCCAGCAGCGCCACGGCGATATGCTTCCACCTTCCGGGCATTTATCTGAGGACTGCGCCGAAATCGGCCTTAAGGGAACCGAGGACCCTTTCCATGGTCTTCTCCACCTCAACGTCCGTAAGGGTGCGCTCAAGGTCCTGGAGCACGAATCCAAGGGCATACTGCTTCTTGCCGGCGGGGATTTTCTCTCCGCGGTAAACGTCAAAGAGGGTGATACTCTTGATGAGCTTCTTGCCGGCACGGAGGGCCGACTTGCGGACTTCGGCGTAATGGACGGATTCGTCCAGAAGGATAGCGAGGTCCCTTCTGACCTCCGGGAACTTAGGAAGCTCCTTGAAGGAGAACTTGTCTCTCCTCACAAGCGCAAAGAAGACCTCCCAATTGATTTCCGCGGCAAAGACGGGCTGCTTTATGCCGAAGCGCTTTGCAAGCACAGGGTTAATGGTGCCGAGGGTTGCAAGGAGCATGGGTTCGCGGCCGGGGACGCTGTAGGTGATGCCCTCCGAGAATATATCCGCGGGGGCGGAGCCCATGACAAGGCTTGAAACATCTATGCGGTAGCGGGCCATGAGGGCCTCCACGTAGCCTTTAAGCTCAAAGAAGTTGGACTTCTGGACGGGGCTTCTCCATACTTTGTCCGGGGTGCCGGTAATGACGAGGGAGAAGCAGCGGTGTTCCTCGTAGCCTTCCAGGGTGGTGCCGTCTTTCTCCGGAAGCCTCTGATATACAGAGCCGTATTCGAAGAATTTGAGGGCCGAAGCCTGACGGTTGAGGTTGTATGCCACAACCTCCAGGCCGCTGAGGAGAAGGGTCTGGCGCATTACGCCCAGATCCGAGCTCAGGGGATTCACAATATGCACGCAGCGCTCTGCGGGGAAAGTCTCCAGCTTGGTGTAGTAGTCTTCCTTAGTGAGGGAATTGTTCATGGTTTCAGTGAAACCGTTGGCTGCAAGGAAGTTGGAGATGTTGTTACGGATGGCCTCGGGCTCCGGCTGGGCGCTGGGCTGAACGCTCATGCGGAGGTTCTGGGGAAGCTCTATGTTGTTGTAGCCGTAAATGCGGAGGATTTCCTCAACTACGTCGCATTCACGGGTAACGTCCACCATGTATGTGGGAGCGGCCACAAGGGCTCCGGTGGCGGTGCGCTCCACAAACTCATAGTTAAGGCCTTTCAGTATCTTTTCAATGGTACCGTGACCTATCTTTTTGCCGATGAAATGCTCTATGCGGTTGTAATCCAGCTGAATGCGGGCGCGGACAATGGGCTTGGGGTAGAACTCGCGGACCTTGCCGACAACCTTTCCGCCTGCAATCTCCGTGATAAGGAGGGCGGCGCGCTTGGCGGCATAAAGGGCGGCCTCGGGGTCTGCGCCGCGCTCGAAGCGGAAACTGGCATCTGTGGAAAGAGTCTGGCTCTTGGCGGTTTTGCGGATGCTTACGGGGTCGAAGTATGCGCCCTCGATGAAGACATCCACCGTGCTGTCGGATACGCCGGAATCTTCACCGCCGAATACGCCCGCAATGCACATGGGGCCTTCGGCGTTGGCTATTACAACATCATACGCATGAAGTTTGCGGTCAAGGCCGTCAAGGGTGCGGATGGGCTCCCCTTCTTCGGCACGCCTTACGATAACCTTTCCGCCGGAAATCTTGGAGGCGTCGAAGGTATGGAGCGGCTGGCCGGTTTCAAAGAGCACGAAGTTGGAGATGTCCACAACGTTGTTGATGGGCTTGAGGCCAATGGAAAGGAGCCTTTCCTGCAGCCATTCCGGGCTGGGGGCAACCTTCACGCCCTTTACGGTGATGCCGGTGTAGCGGGGTGCACCGTCCTCCGTGAGCACATCCACGGGGATGGACTCTCCCTCACCTTCCTTGAAGGCTTCCACGGAAGGAAGGGTAAGTTCGGCCTCAATTCCCTTGCTGTAGAGATATGCGTAAAGGTCCCTTGCAACGCCAATGTGAGAGGCTGCATCTATGCGGTTGGCCGTGATTTCATACTCTATCACGGATTCGTCCTTGAGACCAAGGTATTCCTTGGCGGGAACGCCTATGGGGGCGTTTTCCGGGAGCACCATGATGCCGTCGTGGCTGGTGCCTATTCCAAGTTCGTCTTCGGCGCAAATCATGCCGAAGCTGTCCACTCCGCGGATTTTGGACTTCTTGATCTTGAAATCTCCGGGGAGGATGGTCCCGAGACGGGCAAAGAGCACCTTCTGGCCCGCTGCCACGTTGGGGGCGCCGCAAACCACGGTGAGGGGCTCCGGGGAGCCGTCGTTGACGGTGGTGATATGGAGGTGGTCGCTGTCCGGGTGAGGCTCGCTGGTGAGAACCTTTGCAACTACAACGCCCTTGAGGCCGCCTTCAACCACTTCCCTGGTTTCAACGCTGTCTACTTCAATGCCGATGGAAGTCATGGCCTCCGCCACTTCCTGAGGGGTGAGGCTGCACTTCAGATACTCTTTTAACCAATCGTACGATAATTTCATTGTATATCTTCCAGTTTAAACAAATCCTGAACAAATTCTTTTTTGTCAAAGACCTTGAGGTCTTCTATGCCTTCACCGATTCCGACAAACTTTATGGGGAAATTGTATGTGTCGGCGATGCCCACTACAACGCCACCTTTGGCGCTACCGTCCAGTTTTGTGATGGCCATGGCGGTAACGTCCGTGGCTTTAGAGAACTCACGGGCCTGGATGAAGGCATTCTGGCCGGTGGAGCCATCCAGTACCAGAAGGACCTCATGGGGGCCATCTGGCACCACTTTACGGATGACATTGCGGATTTTTGTGAGTTCGTTCATGAGATCCACGCGGTTGTGGAGACGGCCGGCAGTGTCTATGAGAACTACGTCGGCCTCCTTTGCAACGGCGCTCTTGACGGTGTCGAAGGCCACGGAGGCGGG
The DNA here is from genome assembly GCA_017478685.1 of Bacteroidales bacterium. The sequence continues at coordinate 45,941 of JAFVDC010000170.1, forward strand.
GTCTGCGCCCATTGCCTGCTTCACTATGTCCGCGCC
>JAFVDC010000171.1 GCA_017478685.1 Bacteroidales bacterium
AGCGGGAAAGGTGCTTTATTACAGCGCCGTGGAACTCCTTACGGACTCAAAGCTCCTCTCACGCGTGAGGGAAGAATTCCTTTCACGCCGCGGCCCGGATTTCACCTTCCAGCCCATGACAGGGCAAAGGAGACCGCCTTTCAAGGAGGCGGCAACTCTCTCTACAGCGCTTGAAAGGAGCCTCTTTACGGGCATCCAGGCTTCGGCACCGTCCATTGAGAGGAAGGAAGTTGTCGCCGATACATCGGCCTTCACCTACTTCATAAAGCCGGAGACTATCCTGGATCAGGAGGAATCCGGAAGGTGCTGGTTCTTCTCCACGTCCACGGTGCTTGGAGGCGACATTTCCCGTAACTACATTTATTTCTGGGACCTCATGGAGAAGGCCAACCTCTTCCTATGTGAGGTTTGGGACCATCGCAAGGAGCCCCTTGACAGCCGGTTCAACGAGAAAATCTTCCGCCGTCCAATATGGGACGGAGGCCATTTCATGGATGCCGTGTACCTGGTTGAGAAATACGGGATTGTGCCGGAAAGCGCCATGCCGGAAACAGCTGTTTCGCTTGATCCGGACGGCCTAAAGTGCGTCCTGAAGCAGCTCCTGAGGGGCTACGGCCTCAAACTCAGGGAAAGTACGGAGCCAGAGGCCCTGAAGGAGGAAGCCCTTAAGGAAGTGTACGGGCTCCTTCAGAACAGCCTTGGAACCCCGCCGGAAACCGGGATAAGGAAGGTGGACATGAGCGGCTATGCCGTGCTCATGAACGACCCCACAAGGCCGTACTACAGAAGATACGGGGTAGAGGGTTCAAGAGGGGCTTACGACGCCCCGGACTGGACTTTCCTTAACCTTCCCGTGGAAGAGCTGGAGAGTATAGGAACAAGGAGCCTTGCCCAAGGAGAGCGCTTCTACTTCACTGCCGACACCGACGCCTACTCCGACAAACCTGCGGGCGTATATAGCCTGGACACATACGAAATCCCGTCTCTTTCCAAGGAAGAGCTGTTCCGCAGCTACGGCGCTGTGTCGGCCCATGCCATGGCCATGTGCGGGGTAAGGCTTACCCCGGACGGCGCGCCCGAGAGCTGGGTGGCCCAGAACAGTTTCGGCCTTGAAAGGGGCCCCGGCGGCCTTGCCGTAATGACCCGCGGCTGGTGGGCCACCTACATGTTCCGCATGGCCGTAAAGGCCGAATTCCTTACTCCGGAGCAGCGGGAAATGCTGGAGAAAACCCCGGAAACCATCCCTTACTGGAACCTTTACTGATAAATATGAAAAAGACACTTGTTTTCATTGCAGCACTTGTTGCCGCCATTTCCTGCCGTCCCAAAGCGGAGGAGGAGTACCCTATGTTCTGGACCTGGCTGGAGGACATCCCTTCAGTAAATGTGGAGGCCGCCTTCGCGCACATGGAAGAGGCCGGCCTTGACGCCGTCATGCTCCATGCCGCCTCCGTGGAAGACTATGTGAAGGACGTGGAACTGGCAAAAAAACACGGCATAAAAGTCTATGCCTGGGTATGGACACTCAATCCGCCCCGGCAGGAGCGCCCCACGATGCTCCAGGAGCATCCGGACTGGTTCAGCGTGAACAGGAACGGGGAAAGCGTAGCCGATGTCAAGGCCTATGTCAACTCTTACAAGTTCCTTTGCCCGGCGCTCCCCGAGGTCAGGGAATACCTTGCCAGGAAGGTGGAAGAGATATGCGCCATAGACGGCGTGGAGGGCATTTGCCTGGACTATTGCCGCCTTATAGACTGCGTCCTTCCTATCTCGCTTGCATACAATTACAACCTAAGGCAGGACACCGAGGTTTGGGCCGAATACGACTACGGGTATCATCCGGCAATGATAGAGAAGTTTGTGAAAGAGTACGGGTATGATCCCAGGGAGCTCCAGGACCCTTCCCGCGACGAGAAATGGTGTGCCTTCCGCAGCGCCCAGATAACGGAAGTTGCAAACATCATGTGCGAGGTTGCCCACAAAGCCGGCAAGAAGGTTACGGCTTCTCCGTTTGCAGCCGCCGGCCTTGCCAACTTCATGGTTTTCCAGGACTGGCCTAAGTGGAACCTTGACATGGTGCATCCTATGGCCTACACGGATTTCTACACTATGGACCCGTCGTTTGCCCGTGACGCCACGCTTTCAAACATCAAGGCTGCAGGGCCCGAGGTTACCGTGATGTGCGGTGTTGACACGGAACTTGGCGGAGACCCGGAGTTCATCTTTGACAAGATGGATGCGGCCTTCGGCGCTGGCGCAAAGGGCATTTCGCTTTACACCATTGAAGGCCTCAATTCAGAAAGTCTCCGCGCACGCTTCAAGGTGTATGCCGACAGCCTTAGGACACTCCGGGCCGAAGGTAAACTGCCCGTAGCGCCGGGCACGGCACCTTCCGTGAACCCCTTTGAGAACAAGTCCCTCATGGCCGTTATTGAGCGCAACATGCAGCGCGTGATTGCCGGCGAGGCAATTCATGAAAAGAGCGTCAACGGCATGATCCCGGACAATCCGGAACGCGTCTACCCCGCCCTGGACCTTTCCGAGTACAAACTCACCAAGGAGACCGACCGCCTTAAGGTTTACGAAGTCACGGACCGCGCCAGCGGCAAAACCCTTCAGGTGTATTTTGTCCTTTACGGAGACCTGGTTTCCGGCTGGGATGTAAGATTTTAAATTTTTTTCTTGCATATTAAAAATCTATTCCTCATCTTTGTAACAGAATGAGAATGAATGGCAATATGTGGTGGCGCACTTACAGCTTAAACCTGTAAGTCGCGTAGCCGTATATATATGTATAGATTTGGCCTGCTGACTTACAGCAGGCCTTTTTTTGTAAATTAACCATTAACATTATACTATTATGCGACAGAAAAAATTCATGCTTCCGGAATCGGAGATTCCTACGCACTACTTCAACATCCAGGCTGTAATGCCCAACAAGCCCCTTCCGTTCCTTAACCCCGCAACCAAGGAGCCGTTGAAGCCGGAAGACCTCTATCCCATCTTCTGTAAGGCCTGTGCCGATCAGGAACTTAACCAGACCGACGAATGGATTCCCATCCCGGAGCCGGTCCGCGAGCAGTATGCCGCCTACCGCTGCACCCCGCTGGTGAG
>JAFVDC010000172.1 GCA_017478685.1 Bacteroidales bacterium
AGCTGCGTAAAGGCATTGGTGCCTGAGTAGAGGGCTATGGACTTCTCTCCGAAGAACCCAGCGTCCTTGAACTCCTTCATGTAATGCCTTACGCGGTCCTGGAGGGCGGAAACATCCTCTGAGGTGAACACAAGGCGTCCGTCACCGTCCGGGCCCATGGTGCCGCCGGTCATCTGAGACGCCACGGCCGAATACTCAAACTCCAGTTCCATGCCGCTCATGTCGGCCTCCTTTATGGCCGCAATGGTCTTTGAGAACGGGTGGCGGCCTTCGTTACGAAGGTCCCAGTACCAGTTGGGCTGCATCCAGGCCTGGTCTATGCCAAGGCTCTTCCAGTATTTGTAGCCGGGGCCCATGTGGTAGGGAATCCAGTAAAGGCCCTGCCCGGAGGCGTGGCAGTAGCGGGCGACCGACGGGGCAATCACGTCCCAGTTCTTGTACTGGCAGTTGACGTCAATGTCCCAGGGGAGGTAGATTTCTTCGGCGGTAATGTAAAAGCCGGAGAGCTCAAGGTACTTGCATCCAAGCTTTGCAAACATGGCCCTGGCGGTGTCCATGTACCAGTAGAGGGCCTTCAGGCGGTCTTCGGTGGAGGCGAAGTCAAGGCCGTCTCCCCAGTAGGTGGTGGAGGAACTTTTGTCCGAGAACCTCTGGAACATGATGGCATCAGGAATACCGATTATTACGCCGCGCTTGCGTGAGGGTGCGCCAATCCTGTCGGCAACTGAAGCGCAGGCTTTCTCGAGTTCGGCTACGGAGCCTTCGGCCCCAAGCCAGAGGTCCAGTTGGTACTGCCACACGGATTTGTCGGCGCTTTCACCGCTGGGGGATATGACAAGGGTTTTTCCGTGGATCCAGTCGGAGCCTTCGAGGAAGATGAAACCCTCAAAGAGCCACTGCTCGGTCCCGTCAGGAGCCTTCCAGCTTACGTGCGGGGCAAAGCGTGCGGCATCCCAGTGATAGGGCTCCCTGTGCCAGTAGCCAACAAGGCTTACGTCCGTGAAATAGCGCACTCCAATGCGTTCTTCGGCCGTTTTGAAGCTGACCGTTTCCCATTTCCCCTCCTCTCCGGCAGGGCCTATGCCCCTTACGCTCAGGGTGTAATCCGTAGAAGGCTCAAGGCCGCTCCAGGAGAGTTCCAGAACGTCCGGTCCGGTAGTTGAGGTGGCAGTTTTCCTGACGGCATTTTCGGCCGAAACTCCCACGCCATACTCAACCGCGGCGGCGTCTATGGTATTTACCGTAAAGGCTATGTCACGGGCTCCCACGGAGGTGAGTTCAACCCTCACGGCGGGCTGTGCGGCCCCCGATGCCTTCTTCTCCTTGCAGCCGGAGGCCGAGAGGAGAAGGGTAATCACTATGAATGCAAGGTATTTCATGCTTTTATTGGAGCTGGAAAAGGCTTAGTCCGCAGCCCTGCATAAGCACTGCAATATACGTGCTGCCGCTGATGTACCGGACCGTGCAGTCTCCAACGGAGTGGCTGGCGGTAATGCTGGACTTGGCCTCAAAGTCGTCGGGATGCTGGATGGGGAAGTAGCGGATGCCTTCCGGGAGTTCCTCTCCCTCTGCAGGAGCGCAGTTGTCTCCATACCACTTGAGAACATCCGGGAAACCGGCGGGAGTGCCTGCGGTGTCGTCAATGACTACAAGTTTTCCGCGCACGGCGTTTTCTCCGTCAAGCTGCATGAAGGCAATGTAGTTTTCCCCGTGGAAGTCAAAGAAGTTGAACCCGTAACTTAGGCTGAGCCCGGCGATTTCGGCTTCGTCGGTAAGGCTAATCCATCCGTTGGCGCCGGGGGCTCCGGGAGAGTAGATGTTTCCGCGGCCGTTACGCGTTACAAGGAATTTGTCCCAGCCGGGATAGCGGATGACATCCTTGATGCCTGCTTTGTCAGAGGGAATATAGTAGTCCTCGGGGTCTTCGGGATTCACTACAGTACCGTTCTGGAGATGGAAACCCAGCATCTTGCCGTAGGCGCCGTCGTGCCAGGTGAGGAACCACAGTTTTCCGTTCTGCCATGTCCCTTCCACAGTGAAGCGGTCTCCGTAACGACGCCAGTCGTTGGCTCCGCCCTTGTTGTCCTTGAGGAAGTCCAGGATCTGTACGGGAGCGGCATCGGTACCGTTTACATAGGCGTATACGTAAAGGTGCTGGTCGCCTTCGACCTTGAGAGAACAGAATGAGAGGATGTCGGCACCGGACTCGTTAGGGATCATCCTGACGCAGGAAACAGGGTGCGTGCAGCCGTTACCTTCGGCCGTGCTCACGTCCAGTTTTTTCACAAAGCTGCCGTTGGTGCGGCTGAGGGCATAGATTCCTGGCGTGCCGTTTGAATGGGCAACATACACATAGTCATCGTCCATCGCTATGGTGCGGTCGCTTCCCGCGCCAAAGCCTTCAAGGCCGCTGTACCAGGCCGATGATTCGGAGTACAGGCCCCACTCCCTCACAACCACGGAAATGCCGTTGCTGGCATAGCTTACACAGATGTATGTGACCATGTTGCCAAGACCCAGGCCTTCAAGGCTGAACTCTTTGCCGGACATTGTGGCCTGTATGGCCGAAGCGTCCACGGCAACCGGCACCACATACGGAGGAAATTCCTGCAGGTGGCCGTCCGTGAAGGGCAGTTTGCCCTTGTCAAGCACCACCTGGAAGGTTGAGGAGCTTGCGCCCTCCTTTATTGAAACCGAACTGTTTACAAGGGTGACGAGGCCTTCAGGGGCGGCAGTCCACTCTTCCTCTGCGGTTTCGTTGAATTTGGAGATGAGGCTGTTGTCTATGGCAACGGGAAGCGTCATTCCCACGTTCTTTATTGCCTTGTCAAGGGAAAGGTCCAGGGTGATTGTTTCCTTAAGCTCCGGGACATTCCCTTTGTCGTCCGCTTCCACGGCCTTGTTCTCAATGGAGCGCACCTGGGTGGCCTGCTCCACGGAAAGGGTGGAGCGGTTCAGGTGAATCATGAGGAAGCTATGCTGGGCGTTCACGTCAAGGTCCTTGGAGGAGATGGAAAGCGGAATCACATAGTCCGTGCTCTCGCCAATGGTCTGGGCGGCAAGCTTTGAGTCCCACTCTACAGTAAGCTCTTTCACCACGTCCTTTTCGGCATAATCTATCCTGGTGTCGGAGAGGGTGTAGAGATATGCGGGAAGAGCCTTGTAGGAGGTTCCGTTTGCAGTGTTGTACTCCTTGAGGGCGGCTTTGTCGGCCTCTTCACCGGAGACTATGGAAACGCTGGCAGAGCTTTGTCCCTTGCCGTTTTTGGCTATGCCCACGCTTGCGGCTCCGGTGTGCACGGATGCCTCCACGACGGCGCTCCTTGCGGTAAGTCCGAAGCTGTCTTCCACCATGAAATTGTTACGGTCGTCCTTGAGACATCCGGTTGTGCCCAGGATGAGCGCGGCCATTAAAAATATCTGTTTTTTCATATCCATTGTCCTTTAAACTGCTACCAACCGGGGTTCTGGGTGTAATTTGTCATCTGGGCAATCTGGGGAGAGCCTATGGGGAAGAGGTAGTCCCTTTCCTGGAACACGCTTCTTCCGCCAATGTAGTCCCCGCTCACCCTTTCATAGGAATCCTCGTAGTTGTCGGCGGTTATGTGGAGGGTCCAGTTTTCGGTGTTGTATTCCTCCATGGCCTTCATCCAGCGGAGCATGTCGTAGTGGCGCTGGCCTTCCATGGCAAACTCGCACATGCGTTCCTGGAGAATGATCCAGCGCAGCCATTCGCGGCCGGTGCGGGTTACTTCGCCAACGGTGGAAGTGCCTTCGGCATTGTCAAAGTCATTGTCCGGGTAGGATGTCCTGAGGCCCGGAAGACCGCTGCGCTCACGCACCTTGTCTATGTACTCAATGGCCTTGGAGGCATCTCTCGCCGTCCTCTCGTTCTGGGCTTCGGCATAGCTCAGGTACACTTCGGCAAGCCTGAAAGCGGGATAGACGTACCTCATGCTCTGGTAGTCGGCGGTGAGGTCCTTGAGCGGGTTTCCGGCCTTGTAGAGGCGGCGCCATACATACCCCACGCGGTAGCAGGCGTCGGTTTCCGAGTACGGAGACGTGGCCGAAGGGGAGTTGTAGCAGGTGAACCTGACGGGGCCTCCGCTGTTTGTGGTGGAGGAGGGCCACCAGAAGCCGTTGGGCACAAAGTTGGAGTAGTAACGGGCGTCCCTTCCCACGGTTGTGTTGTGGGCCTTGAAAGGAGTGGCCCAGGAAGGATCCACGTCTACAAGCTGCTGGTAATTGTCCGTCCAGCCGCTGGTCTTATATCCGGACAAAGGGTCCACGATGGGGCGTGAATAGTCCAGAAGGCCTCCTGTCTTGTTGTACCCGAGGACAGGGTAGCGGCCGTTTTCCCACATGGGATAAGCGTCCACAAGTTTGAGTGAGGGAGAGGTGAGGGAGTATCCGGCAAGGGCGATCTTTCCGCCTGCGGGAGCCGCGTATGCAACGTCGCAGCCCTGTCCCAGGGACTCGTCGCCCCATGAGCGGTACCACCATCCCCAGATAATCTCCGTGTTAATGCTCCAGTTCTGGAACCACGTGCACTGGTAGTTTGCGGCGGCTTTCTCAATGGGCGTTCCCGTTGCCGCGGCCGAAGTTGCAAGCTTGTACCTGCCAAGGGCGAAGATGTCTTCGGCCGCCTTCACGACATCGTCCCACTTGGCGGCGTCGTACTCAGGGAACAGCTTCTCTCCGCGTGAGTTCTGGAGACCGTTGTAGATGCCGCTTCCGTTCTGGCCGTTGTAAAGCGGGGATGCGCGGTACAGTAGGACGCGGGTCTTGAGGGCCATTGCGGCACCCTTGGTGGCACGTCCCTTGTTGGAGGCAAGGCTAAGGCCAAGGCCGTCGTCGTTCACTTCCACGCAAAGGAGCTCAATGGCCTTGTCGAGTTCGGAGACAATGAAGTCGAAGTTTTCGTCTACGGTATTGCGGTCCAGGGTTTCGGCCTTTACGCTTTGGTCGGCGGCGTTGTCGCCCCACACAATCACGGGGCCCCACTGCCTGAGGAGCACAAAGTAGTAGTAGGCCCTGAGGAACCTGGCTTCTCCCTCCATCTGCTGGATGAGCCTGGGGGAGTCCTCCTTGTCAAGGTTAAGGTTGGTGAGGAAGGTTGTGCACTCGTTGATGCCGGTATAGAAGCGTTTCCAGGGATTTGCGCTGGCGTCGTCAACGGCGTTGTCGGCGCCGTATTCTCCGCGGCGCACCTTGTACCAGAATGTCTCGTACTGGGATTTCGCCACCAGGGATTCGTCCGAGCGAAGCACCGTTGCGCCCTCGTAGTTTCGGATGTTCTCGTCCCGGGGGATGTAAGAGTACAGATGGGCCAGGTAGCGTTTTACCGTGCTGGAGCGGCTCATGGTGTCTTCCAGGGTGGGCTGGTCCTTGAGGTTTATGTCAAAGAAGGAGTCGCAGGACACGGCTGCAAGGGCCATAATTGCAAGTATGTATATCTTTTTCATTGCTTCCGGTCTTTAGAAATTCAGGTTGATGCCAAGGCTCACGTTCCTTGTGAGCGGGTACACGTTGCCGTACTCGGATTCAAGTTCCGGATCCCAGAGTTTGAACTTGGAGAAGGTGAGAAGGTTCACTCCCTGGATGTAGAAGCGCACGGTGGAAAGCCCGGCCTTCTTCACCCACTTCTTGGGGAGGGTGTATCCCAGTTCGGCATTCTTGAGGCGCAGGAAACTCATGTCCTTCTGCCAGAAGGTAGACCTCAGCTGGTTGTTGGCCGAAGCTTCCACGGTGAAGCGGGGATATTCGGCACGGGGGTCACCCGTCACGGACCAGCTGCGCTCGATGACATCGGCGAACACCTGGCCCTGGATGAGGACGTTGGTGGCTGCGCCGCCGTAGAGGTTGTATCCGCCAATGAAGCGTGTCACGTGGGACATTCCGCTGAAAAAGACGCTGGCATCTATGCCCTTCCAGCCAAGGCTGAGGCCGAAACCGTAGTTGATTTCAGGGATGGTGGTGTAGCCGATGGGCACCATGTCGAAGTCGTTCACGATGCCGTCGCCGTTGATGTCGCGGTACTTGATGTCTCCGGGCTGGAGCACGCGGCCGTACTGGCTGGGCCAGGCGTCAATCTCTTCCTGTGTCATGAAAAGACCTTCGGCCACAAGGCCCCTCTGCTGGTTGTTGGCAAAGCCGGCGGTGTTTTGGTAAGGCCAGATCTGGGACGGCTTGTCGTCGTAAACGCGGCGGTTGCGGTTGAAGGTGAAGTTTCCGCGGGCGGCAATTGAAAGCCCGTTTCCAAGGAGGTACTCAAACTGGGCCGAAGCGTCAAAGCCGGCGTTCTGCATTTCGCCGATGTTCACGTACTGGGTCTTTCTGAGGCCAACGGCGTCCGGGAGGCTCTGGCGGGTGATGAAGATTCCGCTGCGGTAGTCGTTAAAGTAGTCGAACTGCAACTTGAGGTGGTCCCTGAAGAGGTTCATCTCAAAGCCCAGGTTGCGTTTCAGGGCCTCTTCCCATTCAATGTAGGGGTTGCCGATTTCGCCGGTTGCCACGCCGTCAACCCAGGCGCTGCGCTCGTTGCCCCAGTTGAAGCCGTTCACTCCGGTGATGTCCATGGTGGTGTTGTAGCCAAAACGGCGTCCGCCGCCAATCTGGTCGTTGCCAACCTTGCCGATGGAGGCCTTGAACTTCAGGAGGGACACAACGTCCTTGATGGGGTCCCAGAACCTCTCGTTGGAGATTATGTAGCCAACTGCGGCCGAAGGGAAAAAGCCGAAACGGTGGCCGGGGGAGAAGTTCTCGGAGCCGTTGTAGCCGAAGTTGAATTCGGCAAAATAACGGTCACGATAACTGTAGGTGGCGCGTCCTGCAATACCCAGGCTCTTGCGGGGGAAGGTCTCCCAGTAGTCGAAGCCGGGGTGGGTGTTGGCGCGGTCCCTGAGGTAGTAGAGGAACATTCCGCTGACTCTGTGACGGGATGCGAAGGTGCGTTCATAGTTGGCCGAAGCCTCCACGTTGAGCACCGTATAACCGCTCTGGGAAGAGCTGGAGACGTTGATGTAGCCTGCGGTGTTGTTCTGGGGGATGTATTCGCGGGTTGCGGGGTCCATGTAGTACACCCTGGGCAGGATGCCGTTGGTGACGGACGACGCCGTACGGGCGTCCCAGGAAACCTGGACCTTTGCCGTGAGGCCTTCGGTGATGATTTCGGAGAAGTCCTGGGTAAGGGCCACCGTGGTCTGCGCGTTCTGCGTATTTATGGTGGCGTAACCCATGTTGTTTATCATGTTGTAGGGGTTGGAACCGGTCTCGGGGTTGGAGAGGGTTCCGTCGCTGAACACCTTGGGGAAGCCGATGGGCGTAATCTGCATTACGGTGTTGTAGATGCTTCCAAGGCCTGTTCCGGGCTGGTTCTTCTTGGTGAACTGGGTGGAGATGTCCATGCCCAGGGTGGTGGACTTTGTGATGTTGATGTCCACGTTCGTGCGGAAGTTGAACCGGCTGTAGTTCATCTGGGAATTGTAGCGGTCGTTATTCTCCACGTTGAAGATACCGTCCTCAAAGTAATAGGAACCGCCGGCATAGTAACGCACGTTCTTGGTACCGCCCGTCACGTTCACGTTGGCCTTCAGGGTCATGGCCTGCTCCTTGAAAATCTCATGGATCCAGTCCACGTTGGGGTAGAGGTCGGGGTCGGCCCCGGACAGGTACATGCGCTTTGCGTAGTCGTCTATGGTGCCCGGCTTCATCATGTTGAGGTAGTCTATGAACTGCTCGGCCGAAGCCATCCTGGGCAGCTGGGTGGGGGAGGTGAAGCCGCTCTCAATCTTGGCGTTTACCTTTGGCTTGGACTCGGAGCCGCGGCGGGTGGTGATGAGCACTATGCCGTTTGCGCCGCGTACGCCGTAAAGGGCCGTGGCGGTTGCGTCCTTGAGGATGGAGAAGGATGCGATGTCCTCGGTGTCAACAAGGTCCATGGAACGCTCCACGCCGTCTACAAGGATCAGCGGGTATGAGTTTGCGCCGAAGGTGTTAACGCCTCGGATCCAGAATTCGGCACTGGAACCGGGTTCGCCGGTGTGCTGGACGGCCACAACGCCGGCAAGTTTACCGGCAAGGCCCGTAGAAAGCTGGCCGATTGGAGCTTTTAGCTGTTCGGCGTCAACCGTTGTGATGGAGCCGATGATCGAGGCTTTCTTCTGGGTACCGTAGGCAACCTTCACCACTTCCTCAAGCTGGTTGGCCTGGGGGACCAGTTTCACAAGGATTTCCTTCTGGTCACGGACCGGAACTTCCTCGTCCTCGTATCCCAGGAAACTCACAATGAGGATGTCGGACGGCTTTACGGAGATCTCAAATTCTCCGGCGCCGTCGGTCATGACGCCGTGGGTTTCGTTCTTGACGGTTACGAAGGCTCCTGCAACGGGAGTCTCGGTCTCGTCAAGGACACGGCCCTTCACGTTGCTGCTCTGGCCCCATGCGGGGAGGGCTGCAAGGACGGCGGCCACTGCAAGTAGAAGCGTTTTAATAGTCTTTGTCAAGGACATACTGTTATTTGGTTTAACGTTATTCAAACAAACTTTGGAGCCCCAGGAACACGGAATTCTCCGGGACCTGCAGTATGAGGACTCCGGGAAGGGCGTTTTTCAGGGGACGTATCATAAGGCTCAGGGACTTTGCTATCTGGCCGCCAAGGAGGAGGGTTTCCACCCTCATGTCCATAAACTGCTCCCTCAGGGCCTCTCCAAGGACAGTCCCCACCTGGTGGTACACTTCCATGGCCTCAATGTCTCCGGCATAGGCGCGCCTTGCTATGCTAAGTGCGCTCTGGGTGCCGTCCCCGGTTTTGCGGGCGTAGGCTATGCGGATTCCGCGGGCACTCACCGTGTCTTCCAGGATGCCGCCTTGGTGGGGAAGGTTCCAGATGCTCTTTGCGGGAGATCCGGTTTCGCTTTCCTGAATTACTCCGTCAATGGCGTAGGAGTACCCCAGGCCGGTTCCCATGGTCACAAGCGCCGTGATTCCGTGGCCCAGGCCAAGTTGCCTTATGGCGCCCTTCAGGACGGCGTTTACGTCGTGCATGAAGCGGATGTCGCAGGTGAGGCCCACAAGGTCCTGGAAGCGCTCTCCGTACACGGATGCAAACTTGTGCTTCATGAGGAAGATGCCGTTTTTGTAGTCGAATGGCCCGGGGATGGCTACGCCAATTTGTGAGATTTCTCCACTACGCCCTTCGGACTTCGGTCGAAATGACACAGCGCTCTTCAGGGCCTGAACAATGACTTCCCGGCTCCCATCGGAAGAGATGGGAATCTGGCGGCCGTCGGCACACTTTATATAAGTGCCGCCTATGTCAAGCAGGGTCAGACTCATATCCGTCTCGGAGGCAGGTTTTGTGTACTCTGATGGGCTCTTTGCCAAGGTTCTCTATTACGTATTTGCCCATTGACGCCGGTACGCAGGCAATTTCCATGAAGTCAAGGTCGAAGTGGCGTTCCGGGTGCTCCACGCTGCGAATCCGGATATGGTCTCCGTCCACAAGCGTAAGCACGTGGAACTTCTCTCCCTTAGTGTCTTGCTCGCACTTTTCATCGAATTCCAGGCGGCGGAGGGAGATGTACATCTGGGGGTTCTCTCCAAGGATGAACTCTTTCCAGCCGTCTCCTTCGGCATCAAGGCGCGGCTCCTGGACTATATATTCCGGGCTATTGGGGTCATGGATCACGCTGTAACGGCGGTCCTGGCGCACGTTTTCCTCTCCAAGCTTCGTGTGGATGGGCCTCTGCTTGCCATCGAAGTCCAGGCGCGGGTAGTCGTACATCTTGTAGGTGTAGGAGCCTATTGTGAGGGAGCCTATCTCCAGGATAACCTGGTTCCGGCCGCTGGAGTGGATGGTTCCGGCGGGGAGCATTACCTGGAGGCCGGGCTTGGATTCCTCGTAGCTCACGTATTTCATGTAGTCGCATCTCTTGTGCTCTGTATCGGCCGCCTCAATTTCCTTGAAGAAGGCGGGGATGTCGGCGTCGTCGCGGAAGCCGATGAAAGTCTTGGCCTCGTGGCCCGTTACAACCACATAGTAGCTCTCATCTTGACGGCCGAACTCGTTGTAATTCTCAATGTTGAATTTGCCGCCTGAATGGCACTGGATGCTCATATTGCCTGTGCTGTGGTAGGAGTCGTCCCAGTTGAAGCGGATGGGGAAGTAACCCTTGTATTTCTTTACGCAGGTCTCTCCCATAAGGCGTATGCCTTCCTTGTGCACGAACGAGCAGTAGTTGATGTCCAGTTTTTCCTCCCCGGCTTCCACCAGTACGCTCACCTCCATGGGGATGAAGTCAAACACCCACGCGGCGTTTCGCATCTCCTTTGGAAGGTTACGGAGTTTGGTCATATAAGAGCCGCCCCAGACGCCCTCAAGGTAGCATGGCTTGGCGCGGAAGGGATACTTCACAAGCTGCGCACAAATATCGGTAAAAGTGCCGAAGGGCATCATCTGGAGGTTGGGCCTGTCGTTGTCCAGGAAGTAGTAATCCAGTTCCCCGCCGTCGAAGAGCTGTTTACGGAGCTGCACGGCGTTCTCGAAGTCGCAGTAGTAGCAGCGGCGTATGGTGCGGTTGATTATTCCCGTGTGCTTCTTGCCGATGTTGGCATACTCCCCGGCCCTTATCCTGAGCATGGAGTTCATGGGGGTTATGTCAAACCAGCACTTTATGTCATACATGCTGCGGAACTCCTTGATGAGGCACCCGTAGCCGTACACCAGCACAAGCGTCCCGGGGGCCTTCAGGGCGGGGATTTCCTTCTTGAATGCCTCCACTTTTACAGGGTCCATAAGGCCGATATACCCTCCGTGATACACCTTTCCATAAAGG
>JAFVDC010000173.1 GCA_017478685.1 Bacteroidales bacterium
CTTCACTACGGCCTTTTCACCCAGGCCGAAGAAGTGATGATGGACGGATTCAACGCCGTGGCCGGTTTCGGCAACAACTACGGAGCCGTGCACCGCAGCAACGACACCTTCACCTCCTCTGACTCCGACATGCTCAGTTGGTGGGGCTCGCACTACGTGGCCATAAAGAACTACAATATTCTCATTGATGCGCTCAATGATGAAAAGAACCACCTGGACGGCTACACCGCCGTGGAAAATGAGACGAAGGGATTCTGCTATGTTTTCCGTGCCTTCTCTTATCTCCAGTTAGTGCGTCACTTCGCAAAGGCTTACGATCCCGCAACCGCTGCAACCGATTTAGGCGTTCCCATTGTTCTCCACTATGACAAAGAAGAACGTCCTGCGCGCAGTACCGTCGCCCAGGTTTATGAGCAGATCAAGCTGGATCTGACAGAGGCCGAAACCCTTCTCTCCGACATGGTTGGAGAAATCGGCTCAACTGTTCCCACAATTGACGTGGTGAATCTCCTTTGGGCTCGCTATTATCTTGATATTCAGGATTACGCCAATGCCGCATCCAAGGCTGCCGCACTTGTGGACTCTAAGCGTTATACCCTGGCAAACAGCCAAAGCGCCATGACCAAGGAGTTCAAGCAGGATGCCGGTACGGAACCCCTTATGCAGCTTCCTGCAAACATCTCCACGGAGTCTCCCGCCACCAACGGAATTTATACCGGAATTCACAGCGTTGCCGGCAAGGGCCTTTGCTTTGCACCTCTGTTCATCCCCACCAAAACCCTTCTGGATCTCTACGAGACCGAAGACCTCAGGCGCAACAACTGGTTCTCCTCGGACCTCTATACCGTAGAAATCAACTCTACATACTGGAATTCCCGCGTGTATGTCTTCACAAGGTATATCGGCAACGACGACCTCTCTTCCACCGGTTATCCCACTGCAGCCCACTTCATCAAGCCCTTCACCATCGCAGAGGCATACCTCATTGCCGCAGAGGCTTATGAGCAGGGCGGAGACCGTACCAATGCCCAGAAATACCTTAATGCCCTGCAGCAGGCCCGTCACGGAAATTCCGCCAGTTTCAACACTTCCGGCAGCATGCGTAACATCAAGAAGGAGTGGATGAAGGAAACCGTGGGCCAGGGACTCAGAATGACCTGTCTCAAGCGCTGGGGCGACGGCTTCGAGGGCCGCGAACCCCAGACGGTTGCCTTGAACAACTCACTTGTTGAAACCGGAGAGTTCTACGAGCAACGCTCACTTCCGGCTGGTTCCTACCAATATGTATGGCCCATCCCCGCACGTGAGATAGCCACCAATAAGAACCTTGTCCAGAACGACGGCTACAGCGCAAATTAAAGCAAGAGAAAGATGAAAAAGACTATTATACCGGCATTTGCGGCCATTCTAATGGCCCTTGCCTCCTGCAACCCCGACGTAAACTACACGGAGAAGCCCTTTGTGTTTTTTGACAATCCCCTTATTACTGTGCCGGAAGATGCCGGAGCGGTAAAGATTCCCGTATCCGTTCTTGGAGTCACGCAGGATGTCCAGGTGGGATATGAACTGGTTTCCGATGTAGTTAACCCGGATTCCCACTTCTCTCTGACAGACCCTGACAACACCATTCTTTTCTTCTCTCCTTCTAAGCAGAGAGACAGCATTGAGGTGAAAATAGTTGACGAACCCGGTGTCCGTGCCGTCTACTCTTTCAGTCTCAAACTCATAAACAAGAGTGCTGGCGTTGAGTTCGGCGGTTATTCAACCTGCAAGGTCAATATCTCCGACAATGACCATCCTCTCAAGTCTGTCCTTGGCTCATACACCGCCACGGACGGTGAAGGAAATGTGTGGCCCATGACATTTGTCGAGGACCCCGACAGCGACACTAATGTCCTTGTCGATGGCCTGAGCCCGCTCCTTGCCGGCGGTTATGTGGAAAAGGGTCACATGTGGACTTTCAAGGCCTCGGTGTCAAGTGATTTCTCGTCTGTAAGGGTATCTCTCGGCGGAAAACTCCCCGAAGCCTACGAAGACCTTATGCCTGAACTGTTAGGTATAGATACGGACGGTTACATCCAGACTAGTGGCAACATCGAATTCAAACGCCAGGAAGATGGCTCTTACATCTCCAATGTCGGCCCCTTCCTTGGAATTGTGGACTGGAAAGCCGGCCGAATCATCAGCCAGGTAGATTACGCCGAGCCCCCCATTACACTTGTAAAGAAGTAATAT
This sequence comes from Bacteroidales bacterium, assembly GCA_017478685.1. The sequence continues at coordinate 2,236 of JAFVDC010000173.1, forward strand.
GAACATTTTCAGAAGGTTAATATCTGCAACCCTGCTCCTCCTCGGGACATGCGCCGTGGCTTTTTCCCAGCGCTATGAGCCCAGGGAGGGCTGGCCTTATCTTTACCCGGAGTTCACAAGCGGGTCGCTCCGCACCAGTTCCGGAACTGTAATCCAGGAAGGATACTACAATATCTGTGTCCTTGACGGCAGTCTCCATTACCTCAATAACGGCACGGTCCTGAAAGCGGATCTCCGTACCGTTTATTCGGTCATCATCGGCTCCGAGATAGACAATCGTTTCTTCCTCAACAGGGCCGGAGAGATGGTTGAGGTGATTGCCGAGGAAGGGGAAGTGTATGTTTTCCGCCGGGAAAGGCTGGACCGCATCCAGTATGAGAAAAAGGATATCGGTTACGGGGTGTCTTCGGCCATCGCCTCCAAAACCAATATGACAAGCATGTCTCTTGGCGGAGGTACATCCGTAAACATAGACTTGAGCACCATTGTAGACAACGCCTTCTCCGGAGAGATCCTTCCCATGGAAGAATCCTTCTCCTTCTATTTTAAGGGTGGTGAAGTCCAGGCATCACGCAAGGGCGTGCTCTCCATTGAGGGCATTGACCAGGATGCCGCCAAGGCCTTTATCAAAAAAGAGAAAATCCGCTGGCACAAACCGGAATCTCTCCGTAAAGTGGCCGCATTCATTTCAGAGCAGTTATGAAACAACATCTTATAGCCGGAGGCCTGACAGCAGCGCTGATCCTTGCTTCATGCGCAAGGGAGGAGCTTCCCGTTCAGCAGTCTTCTGTGTCAAGCCCCAAGGTACAGAGAACCTTCCTCGACAGCGGTGTCCCCGGTGTCGCTGAAGTGTTGTTCTCGGACAGTTTCCTTGAACTGGTAGAGCAGGACCTTCTGGACGGAAGGGCCGTGACCAAAAGCGCAGCCCTCAACGACGCCATGGAGAGCCTTGGAATTCTCTACATGGAAAGGATATTCCCCGAGAGCCCGGATTTCGAAGAACAGCGCCGCGCCTTCGGCCTTCACCGCTGGTATCGTGTGCGTTTCAGGGATAATGTCCCCGTTTCCAAAGTGGCCGACGGCCTCATGTCCACATCCGGCATCCTTCAGGTCAATCCCGTCTGGCCCATTGTCAAGGAAGCCTCATTCTTCAATGACCCTTATCTTGCCGACCAATGGCATTATGTGAATAATACCGTAACCTGGGCCGATATCAATGTCCTTCCCGTTTGGGAGAACTATACCACAGGCTCCGAGGACGTCATTGTGGCCGTGGTCGATGAAGGCGTTCAGCTCAATCACCCGGACCTTAGCGCAAACTGTATTCCCGGAGGCCCGGAAGGCAGCCAGAGTTTCATGAAAAGTGCCACAAACCCCAACACCATTACCGTTGGCGGAGACCATGGAACTCATGTTGCCGGAACCATTTCGGCCATAAACAATAACGGAAAGGGAGTAAGCGGCATTGCCGGCGGAGATTCGGCAAAGGGGATAGCCGGCGTCAAAATCATGTCTTGCCAGATATTCAACGGCGATGACTCCAACGCCGACACCTACAGCGCCATTGTCTGGGGTGCCGAACACGGTGCAGTGATTTCCCAGAACAGCTGGGGTTTCCAGCCCAGGGACAAAGACGGCAAATTCGATGAAAAGACTGCCCGTGAACTCCACGAATTCTACGTCAAGCCTTATTCGGAGGCTCCCGATGCCCTCAAGAGCGCCATAGACTATTTCAATTCCGTAGCCGGAATGAAAGCCGGCAAGCAGGTCGGTCCCATGGCCGGCGGTGTGGTTTTCTTCGCCGCGGGCAATGACGGCGTCCGTTATGGTGCGCCCGGATGTTATCCCGGTGCAGTTGCCGTAGGCGCAATCCAGGCCGACGGCACCCGTGCCAGTTTCTCAAACTACGGAGATTGGGTAGACATTGCCGCTCCCGGAGCAAACATCGTGAGCACGGCCTCCAACGGCTCTTACGCCGCATTTGACGGAACTTCCATGGCTTGCCCCCACGTTTCCGGCGTCGCCGCCCTTGTGGTGTCGTACTGCGGAGGCGAGGGATTCACCCGTGACCAGCTTGTGGAAAAGATTCTTGGCGGAGCCAATTCCACGGACTTCAACGTGGCTGCTAACAATATCGGCCCTCTGGTAGATGCCCTGGGTGCAGTCCTTTACGGCACCGGCAATCCGCCTCAGCCCGTTTCCGGCATCACATGCTCTGTCAATTCCAACAACGTGACGGCTGCTTTCAAGATCACCGCAGACACCAAGAACCCGGAACTCCCGGCTTACGGTTTCCGCATTTTCGCCGCCAAGTCTAAGGCCGAACTCGAGAGCATGAATCCCATGAAGCCTTCATCCGGAATCAAGTATGGCTCCGTTCTCACGGAAGACCGCAAGATTGGTGACGATATTGAAGTCACTGTCTCGGACCTTTCCTTCGACACTCCTTACTATGTGGCTGTTTCGGCCTTTGACTATGGCCGGAATTTCTCTGCCATAAGTGAGATCAAGGCTGTCACTACGGGAAGCAACCATGCCCCCGAAATTGTGGTGGACCACGACGGCGAGGTTGTAGTTCATTCCTTCGAGACACTTGTGGTTCCGGTTTCCGTGACGGACCCGGACTCCCATGCTCTTACCGTAACTTACTCTGAGGGTTCGGATTACGCAGTGTGGTCATACAACACCGTTACCAACCTTTATACCCTTACAATTACCGGCCGAAACTCCAAGCCCGGCGTATATACCGCCAACATCAAGGCGGACGATCCTTACGGACTGTCCAAGAGCATGGATATCAAATACACCATCATGGAAAACCAGAAGCCGGTTATCGTAAAACCCTTCGACAACGTTTTCCTTACCGGAATGGGAGAGAAGACCACCGTCAAACTCGACGATTTCATCTCTGACCCTGACGGCGAGGACATCTCCTATACCATTTCCATGGGTACTCAGGGCGTGGCCCATATAAGTCAGAACGGCAGCGTTCTCACCATTACGGCCATCACCTCTTCCGGCAGCACCACGGTCAATCTTACCGGCCAGGATTCCGGTGGAGAATCCGTAAGCGGAAGTTTCGGCGTGCTTGTACGTCCTAAGGACGTTGTCTTTGAGAGTTATCCCAACCCCGTCGTGGACATCCTTTATGTGGCTACCGGAGAAGAATCCACCACTGCCACAATCCGCCTATACACCGCTACCGGAAACAAAGTCTATGAAACCGTGGCCACCTGCGATGCCTTCCATCCGGCCCAGGTGGACATGACTGCCTTTGCCCCCGGAAGGTACACTCTGGAAGTGTCCTACTCGGATGTCACAGATCGTAGAACCATCATTAAACGCTAGCGAGCCTTATGAAAAAGTATACAGTAACAATTTTCGGCCTTTTCATTTGCGCTTTGCTCCAGGCGCAGAATACGGTTGGCGTAATTTTCCCTTCCAGTTGGACAGAGCGTGATCCTGCTTCACTTGCCGTAGCCGGCTCCGACTACGCCGACCTCGGTTCCACTGCCTATGCCTCTTTCCGTAATCCCGCCGTCCTTGGCATGAGCGAATCCAAGCTCCAGGCCGGTGCAGCCTGGTCCAATTGGAACAATGAACTGAATCTTGCCGCCGGCGCCTCTTTCAAGATAGGAAAGAGCTTCGGAATATCGGCAGGATACATGCTTCAGAGCGCACTCAAGGATGTAGCAAGCGATGCCGGCGGCAACACTTTCCGGCCCTCGGACAACATGATCAACCTTGGCCTGGGATTCAAGGTGGCACCTTTCCTCGGCTTCGGCGTCAATGCCCACTATACCATGCAGAAAATGGACGTAGATGTCACTTCCGGTACTTTCTTCGCCGATGTTTACGCACAGGGCGTCCTTGGCCCGGTGGCTTTTTCCGCAGGCGTAACGGGGCTCGGACCCGGCCTCAAGAGCCTTTCCGGAGTCCAGTTTGCACTTCCGGCAATGGCCAAGATATCGGTTGTGGGCAACCTGCCGTTAGGCTTTACCGCAATGGCAGGCTCGGAAATAGGTTTTAACGGCGGTTTTGCAGTTTCCGCAGGCGCGCGTTACAGTTTCCGTGACATTGTCTTCGCAAGCCTGGGTTATCGTTATGCAAATGCCAAAAGCGTAGCCCCGTCGTACTTTTCGGCCGGCCTTGGCGCACGTTTTGCCGGGGTTCAGGTCAATGTCACATATATTACCGGAGAATCGGCCCTCATGAAGAATATCCTTTCGGCCGGCATCTCATTCAGAATCTAATCATCCAAAGTTTAATAAATTATGAAACTTTCCAATTTGTTAAAAGGATTTGCAGGCGTAGCGCTTGCAGCCCTGGCTGTGGCATCATGCCAGCCCAAGGAGAACACCGCTGTAACGCCCTCCCTGGGCATCAGCGCTTCTTCCACACAGTTCGCAAATGGCAAGGCTAGCGTTACCCTCACCCTCTCCGAGGCTGCTTCTTCGGAGGTGAAGGCCATTCTTGAGGCCACTGGTACCCTCGCCGACAAAGCCAGCTTTGAGAAGAACCCCGCAATTGCGGCCGGTTCAACCTCGCTTCCCGTTGAGATTACCGTTCCCGCCGATGCCGAAGGTAACCTTACCGTAAGCCTTGTTGCCGCCAACGGCGCAACCATCGGCACTAGCAAGTCGGTCACTCTCACCGCTAAGCCGGAGAAAACCGCATCCGTAGAACTCGACTACGTCAACTTCAATGAAGAGGGCAAGGGTAAACTTACCGCCATCCTCTCCGACAAACTTGCCAAGGACGTTGTTGTTACCATCGGCGTCGATGACAAAGTTTCCGAGGGCGCAACCGCCATCGCTAAGGACAATCTTACCTTCGAAACTGAACTCACCATCCCCGCCGGAGAAGAAGAGGCCGAACTTGAAATCGCAATCAAGGACATGGAAGCCCTTGCCGAAGGTCTCAATGAGGCTCACTTCTTTATTTCTGCCGCAGACGGTGCAGAACTCAGCAAGAATGTAGACGCCCTTGTAAGTTTCACCGTGGAGACTCTTGTAATTCAGAGCGTCCCTTACTGGACTGTTGATTACCGCGGACGTTATCAGCATAGCAACGGAAACACCTACTCTTACCTGTATGTCAACCCCTTTGTCAAGAATACCTACACTGGAGATTACTACAATACCGCCATTAACGCAGAGTATTACGATGTACAGGTGATTGATGAAGAGACTCTCATGAACAACTTCGTTCAGGATGGAAATCTGCTTGCCGAAGACCTTCTCAAGGCTGTCCAGGCCATGGATGCCAAGTACTGCGAAGAAAAAGGCATTGCCTTCACCGACATCCTTTATGACAGCGCAGGTGGTCTGCTTTATTCACCGCTCGAGGCCGGCAATTACTTTGCATTCGTGATTGAGTTCACGGAAAACGGTAAAGTTACCGGTAACTTCGGCTACACTTATTTCGAGGTCATGGAAGCGACTGACGCATATGATGCATGGCTTGGCACCTGGAAAATCGGCGGTGCCGAATACTCAATTGAACCTCTTGCCGACAATTACTCATATGATGTAGTCAATGTTGCGGAACAGTGGGATATGCTTGGCTACTTCAATGAGGAAGAAGGCTCCATAGAGTTCTATTATGAGCCCTACGCAGTACAGTCCGACGATATCATTTACTTCTGCTCCGGTATCGACAACAACGGTTACGTGGCCCAGGGTGGAGATAACTCATCGCTTCTTGCAAAACTTTCAAAGAGCGGAGATGCCTATAAACTTGAGGCCGTATCTGATACATATGAAGACGGTGGCAAAACTTTAACGACATATCCTACCAACATTGGACTCATTGGTTTCGGCCTTAACAGTAAAAATACAGTTTCCTTCCTTCTTTTCAGCAATGTTACTTTAATAGACCTTCCTGCTGAAGTTACTAAGAGCGAAGCCGTAGCAGCTCCTGCAAGAATGATGGCTCGTGAAAATGGAAAGGATACCAGGAACTTTGTTCCCGCTGGTTCCATTCCTGCAAACCGCATCATCAATTATCGCATTCGTTAATTCGGATATAGATTCTACATTAAAGCGCTCTTCCTTGTGGAGAGCGCTTTTTTTACCTATCTTTGTGATATGAAAAAACTACTCACAATAGTTCTGGCGGCTTTTTCCGCCCTCTTTGCCGCGGCCCAAACCCCGGAAGCCCTCACATTTTCCAGGATAGAGCGAAGCCCCAGGGCGGCGGCGCTGGCGGGCGCCGGGGCGGCCTCCGTGGGCAGCACGGCATATGCTTCGTTCGTGAATTCGGCCATAATTCCGTTCAGTAATAATACGGCCGATTTCGCTGCCGGTTATGAGTACTGGGCCCCGTCACTTGGCGCAGCCAATGCCATAACTCTTGCAGGAGCGTACATGATAGGGAATATCGGCCTGTCCCTTGGCGGCGTATACCAGATGGAGCAGAAGGACTTGGAAGGATTCCGCCCCGCGGAGGTTCAGGTCGGAGCCGGCTTCGGCATCCGTGTCCTTCCCTGGCTGGGACTTGGCGTCAATGCCCGCTATGTTCAGGAAAACCTGTTCCAGGGGTATTCCCAGAATGGTTTCGGCCTTGACGCAATGGCGTTATTTTTTCCCGTATGGGGGCTCACATTGACGGCTGGTGTTGCTAATATCGGCACAAAAGTGAAGGACTCCGCCGGGAACGCCTATCCCCAGCCAACATCCATTGTGGCCGCCGCGGCGTATTATCGTGTTCTTGGCTCCAGGCATGCCATTGAGTTTATGCTGGACGAGAACTATTACCTTAACAGCCGCACCAATGCCATTTCAGTTGGTATGGAGTACTCCTATGACCGCATTGCGTTTGCCCGCGTGGGATACCGCATCGCATCGGAGAATGCCGCCTACCCTTCCCACCTAAGCCTTGGCCTTGGGGTTCAGTACAAAGGCTTCCGACTTGATGTGAGCTATCTCACATTGTCGGAAGCCATAGGTAATTCAGTCGCTATCGGGCTGGGGTACCGCTTTTAATTTTCCAGGCAGCTATCCATTAAGGCCTCAATGGCCTTTTTGTCAAGGTTCTGGCCGATAAACACAATCTTCTGCATTCTGTCACCATACTGGGGGTCCCAATCGGCCCTCAGTTTTTTGTCCCGGGCCATCATCTCCTGGAGTTCGTCCTCCGGCATTGTGGCAAACCAAAGGCCGCAGTCGCGGACGGTTTTCTGCTTGCCGGCTTGCTCGAAGAGGTAGCACTTGTCCTTGTCCCTTGTGAAGTAGCACAGGCCCTTTGCGCGGATGATGTTGGAGGGCCATTTTGTGGCCACCATGTGGTCGAACTTGTTGAGGTCCAGGGCCGGACGGCGGGTGTACACGTAGGTGTCAATGCCGTATTCCAGGGCCTCGCCTTCGGCCTCTCCGTCTTCGTCTTCCTCGCCTTCAATTGCGGCAATCCATGCGGCCGAAGTTGCCACGGCGTCGAAGTTGAACATGCCGGTGTAGATAAGCTGATCCAGGTCTACGTCTCCGTAGTTGCACTCCAGCACCTTTGCGCCGGGGTTGATGCTCTTCACGATGCCCTTCAGTTTTCCCATTTCTTCGGCCGAAATCTCCGAAGCCTTGTTCAGGAGCACAATGTTGCAGAACTCAATCTGCTCTATTACCAGGCGCTCGAGGTCGTCTTCCCCGATGTCCTCTTTCTCAAGGGCCGATCCGCCGTCGAATTCGTCCTTCATTCGGAGGGCGTCCACCACCGTTGCAATGCAGTCTACATAGGGAATGCCGTCCTGGAAGAACTGGCCGCCAAGGGCCGGGGCCGTGGAAATGGTCTGGGCAATGGGGGCGGGCTCGCAGATGCCGCTGGCCTCAATCACAATGTAGTCGAACTTGCGGGCGCTGATGAGTTCTCCCAGCTGGGCCACAAGGTCCATCTTGAGGGTGCAGCAGATGCATCCGTTCTGGAGGGCCACAAGGGAGTCGTCCGTGGAGCCCACCACGCCGCCTTTCTCAATGAGGTTTGCGTCTATGTTAACCTCTCCGATATCGTTCACGATAACGGCGAATTTAATACCCTTTTTATTTGAAAGTATGCGGTTTAGAAGGGTCGTCTTGCCGCTTCCGAGGTAACCGGTGAGAAGAAGTACCGGAACCTGAGGTTTTTGTAATTTCAGTTCCATAGTGCAAAGATAGTACTTTTGTGCCGAAATTAAAACGGCGCAGGTCTGTCCGTGTATTGCTGCAGGTCCAGCCACGAAATGTCGCAGGTCTGCGTTTTTGGGCCGAACTGCGACGCAAATCGGCCACGGGAATGAAAAACCGTCGCAGGTCACGCATTTTTTGCAGACCTGCGGCGATTTTTCTTGCTACCTGCAACGCTTATTGGTTACACCTGCAACGATTTACCCGGCCACCGGCGACTAGCTTTGCGCTGCCGTTTTCCTGTGGCGGAGCAGCAGCCATGCCGCACCGGCGTAAGTGGCCGTTATGACGGTGTTAAAGAGAAGGC
>JAFVDC010000174.1 GCA_017478685.1 Bacteroidales bacterium
ATCGAATTCGCCGCAGCCGCTTCCTGCCTCAAGCACACCATCATCGGAGACTACAACCGCGTAACCGTGGCCGAAGTTGAAGGCCTCATGGCGGGTGGCGGTTCAGGCAGGGTAAGCAGGTAGCTTTTTCCCCCCGTGGACCTGGTCCAGGCCATTTTTGGACGCAGTGCAATTATAGGTGCTGGACCAGGTCCACCGAGTATGGCTCTGAGGCAACTGTGTGGCATTGTTGGTGGACCAGGTCCACATAGTAAAAACACACCTCGTCCAAAAAGTGGCTGGACCAGGTCCGCCACTCCAAAAGTAAATTAGTTTAACAACTATGTCAAAGTTCAATAAAATAGATACTATCAGTATCATCAGAAACACCGGAATCGTGCCGGTGTTCTACAACAAGGACGTGGAACTCACCAAAAAGGTGGTGAAAGCCTGCTACGACGGCGGAATCCGCGCATTTGAATTCACAAACCGCGGAGACGGCGCACACAAGGTATTCGAGGAACTCATGGCCTTTGTCAGGGCCGAATGCCCGGAAATGGCCCTTGGTGCAGGCACCATCCTGGATGCCCCCACCGCAGCGCTGTATGTTCAGATGGGTGCCGATTTCCTGGTATCTCCCTGCTGTGTGGACGAGGTAATCACCCTTGCAAACCGTCGCGGAATCCCCTACAGCCCCGGCTGCGGCACGGTCACTGAGATTGTGCATGCACAGGAGCGCGGCTGCGACCTTGTGAAGGTGTTCCCCGCAGGCACCGTCGGCGGTCCCGCATTCGTGAAGAACATCCTTGCTCCCCTGCCCTGGGCCATGGTCATGTGCACCGGTGCAGTTGAGCCCACAGAGGACAACCTCAAGGCATGGGCAAAGAGCGGTGTCACTGCCGTCGGCATGGGCTCCAAGCTCTTCCCCAAGGAGGTTATCGCCGCCGGAAACTGGGCCGCAATCTCCGAACTTTGCAAAAAATCCCTGGGCTGGTTCAAGCAGTGAAACTTTTTTGCAGTGAGAGCCGTATTATAAAAGTATCGACTTTAACTGCAAATGAAACTTTCGCAATTCAACTTCGAGCTCCCCAAGGAGCGCATTGCATCTGAGCCCACCCGCTGGAGGGACGAAGCCCGCCTCATGGTGCTCCATAAGAACACCGGAGAGATAGAGCACAGGCTCTTCAAGGACATCATAGACTATTTCGGCAAAGGAGACATCTTTGTGCTCAACGACACAAAGGTGTTTCCTTCCCGTATGTACGGCAAGAAGGAAAAGACCGGCGCGGACATCATGGTCCTCCTCCTCAGGGAGCTCAACCGTGAGCAGCGCCTCTGGGACGTGATCGTGGATCCCGCCCGCAAAATCCGTATCGGCAACAAACTCTACTTCGGAGAGGATGAAAGCCTTGTGGCAGAGGTGATTGACAACACCACTTCCCGTGGCCGAACCCTTCGTTTCCTCTTCGACGGCACCTACGAGGAATTCAAGGAAACCCTCTTCGGCCTTGGAGAACCTTATGTGCCTGAATGGGTAAAGGAAAAGGTTACCCCGGAAGACACTGAGAACTACCAGACCATCTTTGCAAAACACGAGGGCGCGGTAAGCGCTCCGGCAGCCGGCCTGCACTTCTCCAGGGAGCTGTTCAACCGCATGATTCTCAAGGACATTGAGAAAACCTTCATCACCGTACACATGGGTATCGGCCACTTCCGTACAGTAGATGTGGAGGACCTTTCCAAGCACAGGATGGATTCCGAACGCCTTATCATCCCGGAAGATGCCGCCGCAGCCATCAACAAGGCCAAGCGTTCCGGAAAGAAGGTGGTTGCAATTGGCGCAACCGTCATGAGGGGCCTGGAAACCTATGTCACCACCACCCATGAGGTAAATCCGTTTGACGGCTGGACCAACAAGTTCATCTTCCCGCCGTACCAGTATTCGGTGCCGGATGCCATTGTGTCCAACTTCCATCTTCCGGAAAGCACCATGCTCATGAGCGTGGCCGCATTCGGCGGATACAAGCCCGTGATGGCAGCCTATGAGGAAGCCCTCAAGGAAGGCTACAGGTTCGGCCCTTACGGAGACGCCCTTCTGGTCCTGTAGTTTTTTCAAAAAACAGCCGTATCTTTTTATAAGGATTCTGTTGTTTTAGCAAAATATTCACGTGAAACAACGCTTTCTTTTACGGGGAGGCGTTGTTTTTTGTGTTTAAGGCATATCTTTGAGGCCATGAACTACACCGACGAACACGTGGCGCTGTGCGCCCTGAACAAGATTTTCGGGTATCATCCCGCAATTGCCCTCTCTTTAATGGGAAAGGCCGGTAGCGCCCTGGCGCTTTTTGGCCCTGGCATTTCGAGCGAAGTTGAGAAATCTCCTCATCCCGACCTCCTTACCCAACTGACGCCTTCGGCCCTGGAGTGGGCGCGCACGGAACTCTCCAGTCTGGAGGCCCGCGGATTCCGCTTTGTCACCATCATCGACGAAGACTATCCGGAGGCGCTCCGGGAATGCGACGGGCCGCCTATCGGCCTTTATCTTAACGGAAGTTCATCGCCTACGGAAATATTCGGGATGAGGCCCATGATAGGGTTTGTGGGCACGCGGGACATCAGCCCCTACGGGCAACTTTGGTGTCAGAAACTGGTGAGGGCCCTTGCCGAAGCCCCGGTGCAGCCCTGTATCGTGAGCGGAATGGCCATGGGGGCCGATGGCATTGCCCACCGGACCGCACTGGAATGCGGGCTGCCAACCGTAGGGGTCATGGCCACCGGGATAGACAGCATTTACCCGTGGCAACACGAGAAGCTGGCCATGGAAATTGTCGCGCGCCCGGGGTGCGGCCTTGTGACGGACTATCCCCTCCGGACATCGCCGGTGGCGCTGAATTTCCTTCGGCGAAACAGGATAATAGCCGGGCTGGTTTCGGCCGTAGTGGTGGTCGAATCCAAAAGCCGGGGCGGCTCCCTCATGACCGCAAAATACGCCTGTGAGTACAACCGGGAGCTGTTTGCGCTGCCGGGGAGAATAGACGATGCCCGTTCGGCCGGCTGCAACTCCCTCATCCACGCACAGATGGCCCGCATCATCACGTCTCCGGAAGAGCTGGTGGGGGAACTGGGGCTGGGGCGTCTTTCCCGCGGCGCAGGAGGCTCCTGGGCTGCCGGTGCAGGGGCATCGCTGCGGAGCATCCTGGCGCGGAAATACGGGGAAGGATCGGCCCCGGTTTACATCGGGGACCTTGTACGGGAAAACACCGGCATCACGGTAGACGCCATTGCCGCCCGGCTCCACATCCCCCACCAGGACGCCCTCACCGCCGTCGCCCTGATGGAAGCCGATGGCATCCTCTCCACCGACATCCTCGGCCGCTGCTCGCTGACCCCGAACTATTCTTAGTGTCGGGCCCATTGATCTATGCTCACTATTATCACTATGCCTGTGCCGGACACGCCGTGGACCTGGTCCAAGGCTCTATGCCATTCAAGTACCTCCGCCGATACACAGTGGACCTGGTCCAGGGCCTTCGCGGACCTGGTCCAGCCACTTTTTGGACTTGGTACCATTTCACCCCCTGGACCTGGTCCAGCCACCATGCCCCACAGGTACCCCAGAGCCACACTCGCTGGACCTGGTCCACCACACAAAATTGCACCGCGGCCAGATATCGGCCACACCAAGGCCAAAACACAGTCACACAGCGGCCAAACACCCCCTGGACCTGGTCCAGCACCCATAAATCTTTAACAACCATATAATCAAACAACTAATCGAGCACGCCTATGAAAAGAATTGTTTTTCGCACACTCCCCTCCGGTGAACAAGCCAATGTCCAGCCCTATCACATAAGCATGAAGGGCCTTAAAACGGCCATTCTCTGCCGTGACGAGGAGGACTACGGTGTACGTGTCAAATACCTCGCCATCTGCTCCCACCGCAAGAATGTCATTGTTATAATCTATGCCACCGTATCTAACCATTGCCATATTGCCGTTCTTGCCAAATCGTATGTAGAAGCTTGCGAATTCGCCGAAGAGCTGAAGCGTATATACGCACAGTGGATTCATTCCAAGTACAGGGAGAAAAAGTTGCTCAGGAATGTAGACGTCCAGGCTATCCTTCTTGATAACGATTCCTATGTGAGAAATGCCCTGGCATATATCCCTCGCAATGCTGCCGATAACGGTAGCCCCATCGACACATATCGATGGAGTGGCTACAGGGCTATGTTCTCAGAGAAAAAGCCAAGTGGAATCCCTGTAAACAAATTCACAAGGAGAGAGCAGGACAGGATAATGCATTCACGTGAAGACCTTAAAGACGTGAAATGGGAGGTTGACGGCTATGGGGAACTGATTCCAGAATCGTTCTGTGACGTGGAGTATCTGGAGCAGGCCTTCAATAATGACCAGGCTTTCTGGCTCAGGATGGTCGGGGGCGTCAACACCGCCGAGATGGAGGAAACTCTGGTGGAGGCTCCAAGGCGGATGCTGCCGGACAGTGAGTTTTACAAGGTTGTGGCCGATATAGTAGACCGCTGGTTCAAAACGGATATCGGCCAACTCACGACCGAAAAGAAAAAACGAATCCTCCCCTACCTGTGGCGCACCCGCAAGACTACGGTGAATCAACTGGCAAGGGTTATCGGCATTGACCGGGAAGAGGTCAAAAGGGCCATCAGAAAGCCTTGAGAGTACCTTCATAGGAATAGGCCTCGGGCATCCCGTAGTGCCGATGGGTTCTGTCCCGGCTCAGTTAGGGCCGATAACTGGAGCTATGATCTGGACCAGGTCCAAAGCTTTTTTGGACGAGGTGCAATTACAGGTGGTGGACCTGGTCCAGGCAGTGTGCCCCAGAATGCCGTAGAAGGCACAGTCGGTGGACCTGGTCCACAGGGTAAAATAGCACCTAGTCCAGATTATGGCTGGACCAGGTCCACTGATGCCCTGGACCAGGTCCACCCCCAGCATACAAAGACAAGAGCATATAGCCCCCGCCCTGTAGCGAAATCCGCCACAAGGCTAATTGCGAAAAAGGATACCTTTGCCAAAAATGAACCGCTATGAATAAACAGTTTCCTATTGTCTTATTGCTAATGGCAGGCATGCTGGCCTGGACAGAACTCCCAGCCCAGGTGCCCCCCGCCAGTGATCCCGTGGTTGTGGCAACATACTGCTACCACTGCGGCTGGATAGACCTGGAAAAAGGAGAAAACCACCGTTCAGACTGTCCGTACGTGAACGGAAGCGGAAGCGGCAGCTCCAGCCGTGGATCAGGCTCCAAATCCAGTTCCTCCTACATTGATCCGGTCATATCCCAGGCCATTACCTCTATGGGCTACGCGGCAGGAGAAGCCCTGGGCGCCGCCTTCGACCGTAGCGTGGAAAACTTCTACGCCAGTTCTATGGTCAACTATAGCGGCCTTCGTCCCGGAGACACCAACGGCACTTACGTGACCGGCCGTAACGGGAAACACGGATCTGTAGGCGTATTTGACAATGATCATAATACCAGATGGTGGAAAGTACCGCCCGTGTACAAGGACCTTAAGATCTTTGATATGAGCGCCATCATCGCCTTGAAGAAAAACGGAAGCGTAGGCGTTCTGGACGCATCCGGCAAACGCGCAAAAAAGATTGTTCCCTTTGAATACGACGACTTCCAGGTACTGGGCCAGCGCAACGGGAAAGGCCTGGTATACGCCCTTGGAGTGAAAGACGGGGAAAAGATGCGCTGGAGCATCTGGAACGGCAATTCCCGGCTCATTGTAGATGAATTCGACAACATCCGACTGACGGAAGAAGGCATTGTGGCCGAGTCCGGAGACCGTTATATGGTATATGACATTGAAGGCCAGCTCAGGACAATCTTAGTGAACAGGAAATGAAAAACACAGTATTAACACTCCTTCTTCTGGCATTGGCGCTACCCGTGTCAAACGCCCAGACAGTTATCAAATACCGCCGCCCTATGAGGGCCCTTGGCATAGAAGGCGGCGTGGGAATGAGCGTAGTAAGTAATGAAAACAGGGTTCTGGGAGGCCTGCAGCAGCAGCCCGTAAAGATGTATCCTGTGGGAGGCATCACCTTCGAGGGCCCCATGAACTATTCCCTGGACATAGTCCTCAAACTGCGCTATTCCAACAAAAGCTTTGTCTGCGCCCCGGAAGGGGATTCACTTCCCTCACACAACATCCACGCCGTGATGATGGATGTGGGGGTAAACTGGTACCCCTTCCACAACATCTTCTACATGGGTGCATACTTCACCTTTGGCGGCAATGTCCTGGCTCACAGAATTGATGCCGACGGCACCTGGACCAAACTGAAATCCAGCGACCTTGACGCCCTGGGCCTCTTCCTCAGCTATGGCCTTGAAGCCGGGTTCAGTTTAGGTTACTGGCCCATAGGAGACCGCATCACCATCTTTGCACGATGGGAACAGGACTGGTCGGGATCTCCGTTCACAAAACACAGCGAATCCATCTACCGCAATGAACTTGTATATAACAAGAAGATGAGGTTGGGTTCAGTCACAGCGGGTGTAAGAATCCCAATCATTCTGATCAGGGACTAAAGTTTTTTGCTATCTTCGTGTCCATGCTTGTGGACACCCATACCCACTTCTTCGATGACTGGCTGCTGCCCGACGCAGAGGCCGCCATCCAGCGTGCTCTGGACGCCGGGGTGGGCAAGATGATTCAGGCCGATGTAGACTCCACGGAGCGCCCCCGGATGTGGGAAATCGGTCTCAGGCACCCCGGAGTGCTGTTCCAGATGGCCGGGCTCTATCCCGGGTCCGTTACGGCCGATAACTGGCGTGATGAGTTGGACCAGGTCCACCGCATTTTTGGACGAGGTGCAATTACAGGTGGTGGACCTGGTCCAGTACATCTTCGGCCGAGGTGACTTCCACACTTGGACCTGGTCCAAAGCATCTTAGGTCAATGTGGGAACTGCATCTGGACCTGGTCCAAGGCATATTTGGACGGGGTGTGATCAATTTCTGGACGAGGTGGAAAAACAATGGCTGGACCTAGTCCAAGCACCATGCACTACAGATACCTCAGAGGCACAGTCGGTGGACCTGGTCCACGGCATAAAAACGCACCTCGACCAAAAATGTTCAATACCTCGGCCAAAAAGCATTGACACCTCGGCCAAATGGCTCGATACTTAGACCAAAAGGCTCGATACCTCGGCCAAGCACTCCTTGGACCAGGTCCAACGTGCAACTTGAAGTACGTATGCAAAGACCACATGGAACACGATAAGCAGAAGGGCCAGAGTGAGGATATACCAGAAAATGATTGCATCCACGACCAAATTGGGCGATAAAGTCCGAACAAAAACTTCCCTTCCTCAAGAACCATTTGAAAAACCGGCCGAATAGGGTATCTTTGCAGAAAACCTACATAATTATGAAAAGAGACTATTTTGAGGGGGTGGACGTAGCCGTAACCATCTGCGCAAAGGACGGAACCATCCTTGACATGAACGGAAAATCACGGAAGACTTTCCTCAAGGACGGGGAAAGCATAATCGGCCAGAATGTACTGGACTGCCATCCTGAGCCAGCACGTTCAATGCTGGCCGATATGCTGGCAAACCCCAGGAACAACGTTTATACCGTTGAGAAAGAGGGCGTAAAGAAGCTCATCTTCCAGACCCCCTGGTACGACGGAGACGAGTATGCCGGCTTTATGGAGCTCTCAATGGTACTCCCGGAGGTTATTCCCAACCGAGTAAGGAAACCTGCCTCTCACTGAATACACAGGTCGGCGAGCAATACGATGTCACAATCGGCCGAATTTCGCAAATAATTATTACATTTGTAGACAACAAGTTAACCGATTGTTCCCATGAAACGAATCGCCATTCTTATTGCCTCAATCCTTGCCGCCGCGGGATGCACCCTCAGCAAGAATTACGTCACCTACTGTTTCACCTACGACGAGGTTGACGTGCATGCCCGGCCGTCCGACACCTCTGAGGTTCTCATCAAGGCTGTATGCCGAAGGGGTGACCAGTTCCAGGACTCCCTCGCCTTGTTTTTTGACAACCGTTATCCCGTTCCCATCGGAATCCGGGAGGTTGACGAGACCGGAGAATGGGGACGGATAAACGAGAGGTTCCCCTTTGTATATCATTATCACGGCTGGATTAAACTCAGTGACGTTGTAGTACTGGGGCCGATGGACAAAAAATCCCCCATGGCCACTTATGAGGCAACGGCTCCCGAGGTTAACCTTTATATGCACCCAAAAGCAAGCGAATCCGAAAAGATTCTGATTTATGGCAAAGGTTTCCAGTCGTTCAACTATAAGATGGAAAAGGGCGACAAAGCCCAGCTGCTGAGCAAAAAAGGCGGTTGGGGCTTCATAAGGTTTGTAAGATATGCCGATTCCACCAAAGACAGGCCCGTCTATGGCTGGGTCCAGATGAAAAACCTCAAACCTGTAGGAGAGGTCACCTATGAAGCCATCGCGGCCGATGTCGCACAGGGTATCCAGGACAAGAAGCTTGCCAAAGCAAAGCACACAGGGCCCTTCTTCCAGTGGGGCATAAAGCATTGGAATAAGGTTCGGCCCATTTTCTGTAAAGCCTGCGAGTACGGCGCCCTGCTGGCGCTTATTGTTGCGGTCATCTGCCTTGTCCCGTCGTTCATGCGAAGAAGATGGATGGGAACGGTACTCGTTCTGCCGCTCTGCGCCGTATATCTGTTCATTGTGGGTTCCATGAGCCAAGGACCCGGGATCGCATATGGACTCGCCGTTCCGGTACTTGCCATGGTGGTATCATATCCCCTTCTGTACCTGAGTTCCCTCTCCAGGATAGTGGGGCCTTTTATCCGTATTGTCGGCATACCGGGCAGCATATATGTGATGTTCCTTGTTGAGATTTTCGCCTACGACTCCCTCATCCTTCACATCTTTCTTCTTCTGCTGTATGTCTACTTTACCATCAAGTTTACGCCGCTTCTTGCCAGTAAACTGGAAAACGACGTATGTCCCAATTGCGGCTTCTACGCCGGCCACGAAAGTTTGGGGGAAGAATATGAAGGCTCGACGACAACAACCACGCACGGCTATCGTGACGAATTTGACCACAGCAGCAGAAGCGGCAACGTTGTCACCAATTACTACAATAGAATACGGGAGACCACCATCACTCATGAAGATCACTACGTAGAGGACCGCTGCTGCGCAAGGTGCGGTTACAACTACGAGGTCCACAAGACCCGCATCTGGAAAGAGAAAGATTGATTAGCATTTGAACATTTTTGACTAACTTTGTGTCCATGCTTGTGGACACTCATACCCACTTCTACGACGAATGGCTTCTTCCGGATGCGGAGGCGGCCATTCAGCGTGCTTTGGATGCCGGTGTTGGAAAGATGATTCAGGCCGATATCGACTCCGTGGAGCGTCCCCGCATGTGGGAGATCGGCCTCAGGCATCCCGGAGTGCTGTTTCAAATGGCAGGCCTGTACCCCGGTTCCGTCACGGCCGATAACTGGCGCTATGAGCTGGACCTGGTCCACGGCATTTTTGGACGAGGTACAATTTCAGGTGGTGGACCAGGTCCAGGCAGTGTGCCCCAGAATACCGTAGAAGGCACAGTCGGTGGACCAGGTCCAAGGGGTAAAATGGCACCTAGTCCAGATTATGGCTGGACCAGGTCCACTGATGTGCTGGACCAGGTCCAAGGCATAGCGGCAGGAGATGCCCGGTCGCGGCCGAGCATGACGGGCATGACGAGCGTGCCGGGCATGACGGAAATCGTGGCAATAGGGGAAATCGGCCTGGGCTACCATGAAGGGAAAGAGTATGTCAAGGAGCAGAAGGAAGTGCTGAGGCTGCAGTTTGAACTGGCGGCGAAACTGGGCCTGCCGGTGAACATCCACCTGAGGGATGCGTGGGAGGACTTCCTCACAATCCTCAAAGACTGCAA
This sequence comes from Bacteroidales bacterium, assembly GCA_017478685.1. Next base: position 9,937 of record JAFVDC010000174.1, read on the forward strand.
ACACCTGGATCTCAGGGGAAACCTTCACTGTTTCAGCGGCAGCTACGAGGTATATCAGGAAGCGAACCGCTACGGAAACTGGAGCGTGGGGATAGGCGGAGTCGTCACCTTCAAGAACTCAAAACTGGCCCAGACAGTGGCCAGGATTCCCATGGAGCACATTCTCCTTGAGACCGACGCCCCGTACCTCGCCCCTGTCCCCTACCGCGGGAAGCGCAATGAGAGCTCATATCTTCCGCTAATCGCGGAAAAGGTGGCCGAAGTGAAGGGAATCTCCGCGGAAGAATGCGCCGAAATAACCACAAAGAACGCAGAAACACTGTTTGACATATGAGAGTTTTAGTAATCTACACGGGCGGCACCATCGGCATGAAGGAAGACCCCGCCGACGGCACCCTGAAGCCCTTCGACTTCTCGCAGATAAAGGAGGAGGTACCGGAGCTCAACAAATTCAAGGTGCACATAGACTCCTACACCTTCAGCCCGCTCATAGACTCCTCGGACGTGGAGCCCGCGCTTTGGGTGAACCTGGCCGAACTCATCCATGAAAGGTACGACGACTACGACGGCTTCGTGGTCCTCCACGGCACGGACACCATGGCCTACAGCGCATCGGCCCTGAGTTTCATGCTGGAGGGGCTCTCAAAGCCGGTAGTCTTCACCGGAAGCCAGCTTCCAATTGGCGTTCCCCGCACGGACGGCAAGGAAAACCTCATCGGCGCGGTGGAGATTGCTTCGGCAAAAAAGGCCGATGGCAGCGCCCGGGTGCCGGAAGTCTCCATTTTCTTCGACTCCAGGCTCCTCAGGGGCAACCGTTCCACGAAATACAGTGCCGAAGCCTTCAACGCCTTCGCCTCCCCCAACCTTCCGCCGCTTGCGCAGGCCGGGATAAGCATAAAATACAACTCTGACATTATAAGGAAACCTTCGGCCTCACCCCTTAAAGTCCAGACTCATCTGGACTGCCGGGTCTCCATCCTGAAAATCCACCCCGGAATTACGCCCGCGGTGGCGCGCAACTCCCTTTGCGCCCCGGAAATCCGCGCATGCATCCTGGAGACATACGGTTCCGGCAATGCCATATCCAAGGACTGGTTCATGGACATAGTCCGTGAGGCCGACCGCCTTGGGAAGATTCTCCTGAACGTAACGCAGTGCAAATCAGGCACCGTGAACATGGACCTGTATGCCACCGGAGCCACCCTGAAAAAGGCCGGAGTGATATCCGGACAGGATTTGACCACCGAAGCCGCCCTTGGAAAACTGTTCTTCCTGATGGGCCGTTCGGACAACAATGAATGGGTGAAGAACATGCTTAAAATAGACCTTTGCGGTGAAATAACAGCATAAATCTTTGGCGTTTTCAGGAAAAATTACTAAATTGCCGGGCAAAATTGAAAATAAACACAAACTAATTCAATTTATAACTAACAACTCAAAAACTATTATGAAAAAGTTTTTCATGTTTTTGGCAGTAGCAGGTCTCGTGACCTTCACTGCAAACATCGCCTCCGCACAGGATGAGGGCGCAGCCGCCCCCGCTGCCCAGGAGCAGGTAGAAGAAGCCGAAGAGGTTGTGGACCTTTTCGCCGGTTCCGGTGAGGAAGTTCCCCTCCACCAGGCTCTCAAGACCAAGTTCATCGAGGGTGGTGCAGGCTTCATGTCCCTTATCATAATCTGCCTTATCCTTGGTATGGCCCTGGCTATCGAGCGTATCCTTTACCTCGCATTCTCCAAGACCAACACCGCCAAGCTCCTCGAATCCGTAGAAGCTGCACTTGAAAAGGGTGGCATTGAGGAAGCAAAGAAAGTTTGCCGTGAAACCCGCGGCCCC
>JAFVDC010000175.1 GCA_017478685.1 Bacteroidales bacterium
ACCTTCATATCGAGTGAAAGAAACGCAAAATATCTTCAAAAAACTTTGAAAACCAACGAGACTTACTTACCTTTGAAACGGCCTTCCGCTGGCCCCTTTTTCAAATCCACTTTGGCGGAAATCTACTTTACCATCTACAGCCGTCACGGCCTATATACTTTTCGGGGCGATTGCCGAAGGTGGGTTGAAAAAAAAAGCGTGAGTCCTCTTTATTTGCGTTCATTTTCTTTTATTCTCTTTTATTTTCCTTTATTCTCTTTTATTCTTCTTTATGTTGCAAAACTAACAATAATATTGTGAATTACAAAATGGAGATAGCAAGGTGCTGTATTGAACTCGGAATTGTTATATTAATCCAAGACTTCTGTTAGTTTATTGGAGGATACGACGTAGTTCTTCCTGAAAACACGGATATTACAATGTCGCTTACCTTGAGAATCATTTTTTATTTGAGAACTCAACTTTGAGTCAGGGCATAAAACAAGGAACTTGCTTATATTGGGACTTGCAAATCAACCACTCTTGAGAGCGGTGCAACTTAAATTGCTGTCATTCAGGCGTTTGCGGGATTATCTACCAGAACTTTTTCTAGTAGAGGTTCTCGTAAACGCCTTGTTTTCAGACACATAGCCTCCACCAAACGGGGAGAAACATAAGAGGTGCGGCTACTTTGCCGTAACGGCAAGCTTCAAGGTTTTGCGGGTGCCGTCGGTGAGCGCGACATCGGCCCTGATGAGGTGGTCGCCGGCGGAGAGGGTTACAGTGCCGGACGTGACGGATTCGCCGTCAACGGACCAGGACACCGCTGTAGCCTCATGACCTTCGGCCAGAAGAACTTCCAGGGCAAAGGCATCCCCGGCGGCATAGGTGCCGAAGCCGGGATCCGCAATGCAGTCGTGGCCGAAATTGGCAAGGGTTTTGGCCTCTTGAGGCTCCCCGGGATCATCTCCATCCTTAGTCACAAACAGTGAAACCTTGCCGTCGGAGTAGACGATATCTGAAATAACTACGCCCGTTTCCTTCTTGTTCCAGTCAATGGGCGTGTAACTTGTCACATTGTTTTTCCCGGGGAAGATTATCCGTTCGGGATAGCCGGTGTAGTTCAGGGAAGTGGGGTTTGCCGACGGAATAATGTAGAAGCACGGATGGCTGCCTGTGGCATTAATCGCGTTATAGTAGCTCCAGTCGTACCAGTGGTCGTGAGGGGTGACTCCTCCAACCATCCTCACGGTGGACTTGTCTGCGTGGTAAATCAGAAGGCCGCCGGGAAGGGGAGTGTCCCAACCTTCTTCGTTTCGGCATTCATAGATGAAGTATTCGCCCTCAGTGTCTGTGCTTGTGCGGTAAGCGATATCTCCCTGAACCGCAGGGATCTCATTGAGGCCGGGACTGAGTTCCGGAATGTCCTCTGGGATCATCCAGCCAAGGTAGACCCGTTCTTCGGCGTTGAAGTACGGGGGCGTGTTGCTGTCGTTGTTGTAAGCGCCGCCGCACATGGTGGAGAAGTCGTAAAGGCCGCCTGCCTCACCGTTGGTTTCATAATTGGTGTCGTAGAAGTCCGGAAGGCCAAGGGAATGGCCGAATTCATGGCAGGTGGGGCCGATGCTGCACATTGTAGTGCCCCAGTAGTTCTTGAGCTCTGCGGTGCAGAAATAATTTCCCAGCCTCTTGCCGTCAAAATAAGTGTTCCGGATGGTGTAATTGTAATAAGCGTTCCAGGAATGCGGCCAGATGCTGTCGGCAGGGCCGCCTTCGGCCTCGGAGTAGCCGGCATAGTAGAAAAGGCACATGTCCACCATGCCGTCGTTGTCGTAGTCGTACTCCGAGAAGTCAATTTCGTCGTCCAGTTTCTGGCAGGCGTGGAAGAGGGCCTCTTCCGGACGTTGGTCGGAGTTGTTGACGTTTTTGCCGTAATAAGCCATGTCGTTATCCAGCGTCACAGGCCCGTAAACGTCAAAGACAGGGGTGAAAGTCCCGTTGGAATTATCCACGTAGAAGTCCTGCACTGAACCGGTACCACCGTTGTAGGAGTATCCCTTCTGGTTAAGGAGATTGGTGAATTTCTCATTGGGGGAACTGATGCTGAAGGACTTGTCGGAGAAATTCACAAGGAACACCGGAATGTGGCGCTCTCCGTGAGTCATGATGTTGTCCGTGTGGGTCCGTGGGGCTATGCCGCGGCGCTGGGCGTTAACCTGGGCCCTGCGTTCCAGGGCAAGTGCGCGCGCGTCCTCGTCAAGGACGGCATTTTTCCAGAAACCGTCTTCTCCAAGTTCCACTACCTGACTGGTGCCGGCAATTGTGGTCCAGTGGAAGAACTCGTCTCCGTGACGCTCAAGCGTAAGAATGGTTCCGTCCGGCTGGGTGTATTTGAATGTCCCGGGCTTTGCCGGAAGTGCCGCTGCGCTTATTGAAATGAGTACGGCAAGGGCCGATAATGCTGTTTTGATAGTTTTCATGTCTCTTCCCTCCTTTTCTACGGTTTTTCAATTATAAGCCAGGCGTTTTCATTGGCGCGGAGCCACATGAGGCGGTCATCGGCCCCGACAACGCTTACGGTGACGGCATTGGCGCGGCCTCTCTCCGCTTTCTCCTGCCTTGTGACGGTGATGTCAAAGGTGTCTCCTTTTTCGGCATTCACATCTATTCCGCTAATTTCATAGACGGAAAGAAGCATGGAACTCATGAACGTGTAGGAGTATTCTCCCGAGGCGGAGGTTGTCCCGCAGCTCTGGTTCCAGTAATTCTGGCCGAACGTGCAGTTATATCCGTAGATGCCGGAGATTGTGGGCACCTTTACGGAAAGGATGGGGTCACGGCCCTCCTGGGTAACCGAGACGGTGGTGAGGATGCCGTTTGCGCTGAACGATATGGCTCCTGTCCTGGTGCTGGGGCTGATATTGAGATCTACGGTAAACTGCTCCGTGGCCTCATTGAGGGCCTTGGTGGCTGCATGATGAATCCAATTGGCAGAACATTTGACCTCATAGGTTACATTGCTCTTCGTGAGGATGGAGAATTCCCCGCCCTCATAAGGCATGTCAATATTGGCATTGGGCTCCAGGTAAATGACGTCCTTCTGTCCCTGGGTTACGGGAATGTCAAAGGCGGCATCCCCGAGATGAACCCTGACGTTACCGCTTCTGGGGCCGATATTCTCGTTGGCATCGGCCGGAATGAACTCAAGGGTTGACGGTCCGGCTATTCCGGCTACGGTCTTGAGGCTGAACCATTCCTTGCCCTCGGTGATTTCCGCAGTCCATGGAACTGGGGCTTTAAAAGTGGTGGTGCTGCTTTCGGCCCCGGAAATGGTTACCTGCCTGGGGCTGAAGAAGGTCCCGACGCCGCCCTGGGTAAGGACAAAGCTGAATACCTTGGCGCCGGATTTTGCAAGGATTGTGGTGCGGCGGGATTCTTCGGCGGTGTTGGGGGAGAATGCCAGCCTGAAAGTTCCGCCCTGGGAGTTGACCTCCGTGGACTCAATCCGGGCCCAGGATTCGTCGTCCAGGGTAACCGTCCATTTTGCGTCGCAGGTTACAATGGCGTCCAGGTGGGTGTCGGCGGCCGAAACATTTGTTCCAGGGACCGCCACTTCCAATATGGTGGCTTCCTTCTCGAACGGGATGCAGGATGCCGCCGCCATTGCAAGTAATAGTATTGCTGTCAGTTGTTTTTTTACCATACGGGTTTGGAACTGCTTTCCGCAGCGTCTTGTAGTTCTTTGGGAACGTTGGTGAAAAAGTCGAATCCGGAGCGCTCTTCTATGGCATTGATGGTGGTGATACCATCTGAGTAAGCCATCTTGGAATGAGCCTCGTTAGTGAATATATAGGCGCAGCCTTTTGCCGAAGTCATTTCTCCGGAAGAGCTGAAACTGCACTTCATCAGACACTTGTAGAAGTGGCTGGGAACCGGGACGCCGCTTAACTTGTTGTTGTCTTCATAGAGAAGGCCAACTACCACGTACAGGGTGTCACGGCCGCTTGGAGCATTGGCCACCACGGCGTTTTCCAGGTTGTTCCACACGCCGTCGTTGAAGGAGGTCTGGTACTGGAGGGCCTGGTTGGTGTAGTAGAAGGTCTGGCTGTTGGCGTCTGCGTTGGCCTGGCGGTAGTTGGATGCCACCATGTGCCCGCGGCTGTAGCCGCTGCTGGAGAAGCAGCTCTGCCAGCTTGCGGGGATGCCGGGATCTTCTTTCCAGGAGTTGTATCGGCCATAATTGTTGTCCGGGTAGGCGTCGTCGTGCATCGCAAATGCATTCCACAGGGCAGCCTTCTTGTCCTTGTCCACAAGTGCCGTCCAGTTGCGGTACGTCTTTCCGTAATAAGTGTAAGTGTGGGTGACAACCATCTGGTTGTCGTTGGTTGTGAGGTAGTTGTACCACTTGGTGCTTCCAAGCCTTTCCATGCCGGATCCGCTTACGTTGGAGGGGTCCTTGAGGCTCATGGCAGGCATTTCATAGCAGCTGAGATAAGGTAATCCTGTGACAGGCTGCGGGTTGTCGTCGGGCTTGTCATCCGGCTTGTCATCGGGGTTGTCGTCGGGGTTGTCGTCGGGGTTGTCGTCGGGATTATCGTCCGGATTGTCGTCCGGATTGTCGTCCGGGCCGGGAGTGTCTCCGCCGGCTGTGGTGAACGACTTCACCGTGCCCTCAACGTCCACGAACTTTCCGGCCGCACTGTCCCATACGGTGACATACGCCTTGAAATAGTATGTGGTGCCGGGCTCAAGGCTGGAAAGGGGGGCGGTAAAATCGGCAGTCTGCTCTTTGCTGCTGTTAAGGCCCAACTGCTGGGTCATGGATGACTCAGAGGTGCCCCAGTAGAAGCCGTGGTCCCGGACCTCGGAGGTTACTCCGGTGTAGCGTCCGGAAAGCAGCGCCGACGTGTTTGTCACGTCTGAGGCTTCCCATGTGATGACTTTTATTGAGTCCGTGCCCTGGGGCTGCTGCGCCTGGCTGCAGGAGCAAATGAGAGCAGTGACTGCAGCTACTATGAGATATTTGAGTTTCATTCTTAGTATCTGTTAAGCGGACGGCCGGAGGTCATCATGTTCACTTTGCGGCGGACTTCGTCAAGCACCAGCTTGTGGGCTATGCGCTCTGCTGTCTGCTGCTCCGTGGGCTCTTTTGCCGTGATGGCGTCGAAATGACGGCTGGCGCTGTCCAGCACTGTGTCTATAAGGTCTACGATTGTTTTCATGTCTTTCTCCTCAAAGCCCCTGGAGGTGACTGCGGGAGTGCCTATGCGAAGGCCGCTGGTGGCAAATGCGCTTCGGCTGTCAAAGGGAACCATGTTCTTGTTCACGGTGATATCGGCCCTGACAAGTTCCTTTTCCGCTACGCGGCCGGTGAGGTTGGGGAATTTGGGCCGGAGGTCTATGAGCATGAGGTGGTTGTCCGTGCCATCAGAGATAACCTTGTAGCCCTTTTCAATGAACTCTTTGCACATTGTGGCGGCGTTTTTCACCACCTGCTTCTGGTATTCGACGTACTCCGGCTGCGAAGCCTCGAAGAAGGCCACGGCCTTTGCGGCAATCACGTGCTCCAGCGGGCCGCCCTGGATGCCGGGGAATACGGAGGAGTTGAGGATGGCGCTCATCATCTTGACCTCTCCCTTAGGGGTTGTGAGGCCCCAGGGGTTGGGGAAGTCCTTGCCCATGAGGATGATGCCTCCGCGGGGCCCGCGAAGGGTCTTGTGGGTGGTGGAAGTTACTATGTGAGCGTATTTTACGGGGTTCTTGAGAAGACCTGCGGCAATGAGGCCGGCGGTATGGGCCATGTCAATCCAGAGGATGGCGCCCACTTCATCGGCAATCTTTCTCATTCTTTCGTAGTCCCATTCGCGGGAGTAGGCCGATGCTCCGCCGATGATGAGCTTGGGCTTGCACTCAAGGGCCTTGCGTTCCATTTCGTCGTAGTCCACGCGGCCGGTTTCAGGGTTGAGGCCGTATGCCACGGGGTGATATAGGATGCCGCTGGCGTTCACGGGGCTGCCGTGGGTGAGGTGACCTCCCATGGAGAGGTCCAGGCCCATGAAGGTGTCTCCGGGTTTCAGGATGGCCATGGTGACGGCCATGTTGGCCTGTGCGCCCGAGTGGGGCTGCACGTTTGCGTATTCGGCATCATAGAGGGCCTTCAGCCTGTCAATTGCAAGCTGCTCTATCTGGTCCACAACCTCGCAGCCGCCGTAATAGCGCTTGCCGGGGTAGCCTTCGGCGTATTTATTTGTGCAGACGGAGCCCATTGCGGCCATAACCTCGTCTGTCACGTAGTTCTCGGATGCAATAAGTTCCAGGCCTGCGCTCTGGCGCTCCTGTTCCTTCTTGATAAGATCAAAAAGCTGAATATCTTTTTTCATAGAGTGATTGGTTATTATATTATGCAAATATAGTCATAATAATCCAAAAACCTTTATCTTTGTCCCCGTGAAAGACAGAAAACTTCTAAACAGGGAACTTGGCCGCATTTCGGCCGAAGAATACCGCACCACAAGGCCCTCAAGCGGCGTGGTCCTGGTTCTGGACAATGTCCGCAGCGCCCACAACGTTGGCAGCGCTTTCCGCACCTCGGATGCCTTTGGTGTGGACAAGGTGTATCTTTGCGGGATATGCCCCGTGCCGCCTTCCCCGGAACTCCGCAAGGTGGCACTTGGCGCAGAGGAAGTTGTGCCATCGGAGCATGTGGATGACACTGTGGCACTTGTGCGCAGCCTCCAGGCTTCCGGCTACACCGTAATTGCCGTGGAGCAGACGGTGAATTCCGTGAAGCTGGATGAATATGTCCGCGGAAAAGGCGGCAGCCCTGCTACGGACAAGAGAATTGCCCTTGTTTTCGGCAACGAGGTAGACGGCGTCCAGCAGTCCGTAGTGGATGCCTGCGACTTCTCCCTTGAAATCCCCCAGCGCGGCACCAAGCACTCCCTCAACGTCTCCGTTTCCGTTGGCGTGGTCCTTTGGGCCCTGGCCTGTAACTAACTCTCCCTTAGTACTTTACGCAAAATCGGGTGCACCTGCAAGTGCACCCGAGAAGTTATAATGCGTTGATTTTTAGCGATTTGTGCGCCAGGATTAATCAAGCGAGTGGATTGCCAGGCCGCTGCGGAGCTTGGGCTCAAACCATGTTGTTTTTGGAGGCATGATGTTGCCGGTGTCGGCAATGCGGATTAGCTGGTCCATGGAAACGGGATACAGCGCAAACGCAACTTTCATTTCTCCGGAGTCCACGCGGCGGGAAAGTTCCCCAAGGCCGCGGATACCGCCCACGAAGTCTATCCTCTTGTCTGTGCGGAGGTCCTTGATGCCAAGGATCTTGTCCAGGACAAGGTTGGAGAGGATGGTTACGTCAAGGACGCCGATGGGATCCGCGTCATTGTACCTGCCGGGTTTGGCCGTGAGGCTGTACCACGTGTCTCCAAGGTACATGGAGAAATTGTGCAGGCCATTGGGAGCATAAGGCTTTGCGGGACGGCCGCAACGCGGTTTGGTTGCAACTGACACTTCGAAATCAGCTTCCAGGGCCTTCAGGAACTCTTCCTCCGAGAGGCCGTTCAGGTCCTTCACCACACGGTTGTAATCTATGATTGCGAGGTGACTTTGAGGGAAGCACACGGCCATGAACCAGTTGTACTCCTCCTCTCCCGTGTGGTGAGGATTCTGAGCTTTCTTCTCTGCGCCGACTCGTGCGGCGGCGGCGGTACGGTGGTGACCGTCGGCCACATAGAAGGCGTCTATCTGGGTGGTGAAGATTTCCGTAATGCGCCTAATGACGGCATCGTCGGATATTACCCAGAAGGCGTGGGTGAACTTGTTTTCATCCGTGAACTTGTATTCCGGTTTTCCGGAAGCGGCCTTTGCAACAATCTCGTTGAGCTCTTCATTGTCCTTGTATGCAAAGAACACGGGCTCTATGTTGGCGTTCTGGATGCGTACGTGCACCATGCGGTCGTCTTCCTTGTCCTTGCGGGTGAGTTCGTGTTTCTTGATTATGCCGTTTGCGTAGTCGTCCGTATGGGCGCAAAGAACTAGGCCGTACTGGGTGCGCTTGCCCATGGTCTGGGCATATACATAGTACTTCTCTTTCTCGTCCTGGACCAGCCAGCCTTTGGCCTTCCATTCCTTGAAGTTGGCCACCGCCTTGTCATAGGTGCGCTGCTCGTGTTCACCG
>JAFVDC010000176.1 GCA_017478685.1 Bacteroidales bacterium
ACGGCCTGGTGGTACATCCAGCCCTTCTGGTCGAGCTCCTTGTAGTTGTCGGTGTTGGTGTAGAACTTCGGCCACACGGAAATCATGAACCGGCCATTCATTGCATGCACGGAGTCCAGCATGGCCTCGGGGGCCGGATAGCGGGTGCTGTCAAACTCATGGCTTCCCCACTGGTCGTCTTCCCAGTACTGCCAGTCCTGGACAATATTGTCTACGGGAATGTGGCGGCGACGAAGTTCCCGGAGAGCCTCCACAAGTTCATCTTGAGTGGAATAGCGCTCACGGCTCTGCCAAAAACCAAGGGCCCACTGGGGAATCACGGACGCCTTTCCGGTGAGGCTGCGGTAAGCCTTTATGACATCGTCCATGGAATCCCCTGCCATGACGTAGTAGTCGGCAAAAGGTTCGGCCTCGCTCCAGAATGTAAGGCGGTCTTCAACGGCTCCTGCCGGAAGGGCCCTGAGGCCTATGTAGGATACGTCTCCGTCCGGTTCCCATTCAATCTTGACGGGCGTGGGGACATCCTTTTCCAGATGGACGGTGAATTTGTAACTGTTGGGGTTCCAGGCCGGACGCCAGCGGCGGCTCATGACTTCCTCGCCGCCGATTTCCGTCCTTTGGAAGCCGGCGTAATACTGGATAAAGTGGTAGTCTCCGCTCTCGGGCGCAGTGATGGTACCTTCGTATGTTACGGTGGCTCCGTTAAGGGGAACCTGAGGGAGGTTCTTTATGGCCCACTCGTTCTCATAGTAAAGGCTGTCCTCCTTCTGGACAAGTTCGGCTCCGTCCTTAGTGCGATATGTCCCTTTAAGGTCCAGGCCGAACACCTCTCCAAGCTGCCTGTACGGCTGGTCCGTGCCCCATCTGCTATGGGAATAGGCGTCAAAGAGAATGCCGTATCCTTTGTTGGAGACCACCATGGGAACGCTCACCTTGGTGTTGTACTGGTAGAGCTCTTCCGGAAGGCCGCGGTGGTCAAGTTCGCCGGCCTGGTGCTGTCCAAGGCCGTAGTAAGACTCCCCGGCGGCGCTTTCATAACTTACCGTAGTGCTCCAAAGCCCGCTTTCCGGGGCCTTGGCAAATGCGGTACGGCCGCCTGTGAGGATTGGCGTTCCATCGGCCTTGAAAAAACTAATTGTGCTGTCTTTGAGAGACACTTTGAGGGCCGAAGTTGTGAGGGTGCTGCCGTCAAACTTATAGTCCGTGCAGCCGTCCTGAGGAAGCACCACAAGGCTTTCCCTGCCTCTGAACTCCCCTGCGGGGACGGCGCTAACGCGGATAATTTCAGGGCTCACCACTTCAAGACGGAGCTTGTAGCCATTGAAGGGAACGGTGAAACTGTTTTTCTTGCCGCAGGAAATTACGGCAAGAAGGACAAGGGCAAGACAGGCGTTTTTCTTAACTTTCATAATCAATATTCCCAGTCGTCTGAACGGAAAGGAGGCACGGGGATGCCGCTGCTCTTTGCAAGGTTTGCACCCATCCAGTTACGGAAGCCGTAGCGTACGGCGACGGGTTTCTTCACCTCCGGGCAGCGTACTATTATGGTCTCCCCGTCCCAGTCTATTTCGGCCTTGGCAAGGTGGAATTCACGGTCTTCTCCGGCAAGTTCAAAGCCAACCACCTCACGGGAAGAAATGGAACCGAGATTGCTCCAGATATTGGTGAGCCACACTTTTACGGTTCCGTCTTCCTCCAGAGCCAGGTCTTTAAGGCGGGCCGGTTCAATGGAAATGCCGGTAGGGATTCCGTACACGTTCTGAAGGGCGGTAAGTTCCATCATGTCGGCCACCTCCTTCTTCTGGGAGGGATGTACGGTGACTGCGTTGCCAATTGTTTCCGTGCAAACATACCATGCATTGGAAGTCATTGAGGCCATTCTCATCTGGGCCTCCACAAAGTGAGGGCGCCAGCGGCCGTTTGCGTCTCCGTGATGGTAAGGTGCCAGAAGGGCATAGATGAAAGGCATGTCGCCGCGGCCCCAGGAGTCTCTCCAGAGCTGCAGCATGGAAGCCTGAAGCTTGTCGTAGCATCCCGGCTGATCCATGTTGGAGCAGCCCTGATACCACAGGAAGCCCTTGGCGGCATAACCAACAATGGGAAGTACGCGGCCGTTCCAGATAAGTTCCGGAGTCTCCGGCCAGCGGTCTTCCTGCTCTTTTATGGAATAGATTTCGTCCAGTTCTTTCTGCGTAAGACCGGCACGGTTAATGGCCTCGCGGGTCATCCAGGGCTCAATTCGGCTGCCGCCCCAGGCGTTTACTATAATGCCTACGGGTATTCCCAGATTCTTTGCAAGCCTCTTGGCAAAGAAATATCCCACGGCCGAAGTACGGGACACAACGTCTCCGGTAGAGTAAGTCCACTTTGCATCCACATCCTTTTGTGGCTCAGTGCACTTTGGAGCCCTGATGTCGAACACGCGGATTTGCCTTGCGGTTTCGGAGGCATCCAGAATGGCCTCGGTGCCGCCTTCCACTTCCTGGAAGCCGAATCCGCTTATGGGCATCTCCATGTTGGACTGGCCGGAGCAAATCCAGACTTCACCGAACACCACGTCTACAAGCTCTATCATCTCTTTCCCGGACTTCACCACCAGGCTTTGGGAGCGGCCATCGGCCTTGAAAGTCTGTAAATACACGCGCCAGGTGCCGTCTTCATTAACCGTAACTGCCATCGGCTTCTTGAGCCAGGATGTAAAAACCTGCACCTTATTGCCGGGTTCTCCCCATCCCCATACGGGTACGGTGGTTTCCTGCTGCAGAACTGCGTGATCTGAGAAAATATGCGCAATCTGAAGCGGCTGTGCATTCAAAGCCGCACTCAAAAGCAGGAGCAGTGTTACAAGGTGTGGACGTAAATTACTCATTGTTAATTCTTTATGCATTTTAGGGTGCCGAAAAACGAGCACCCTCTTTTAGTTAATTCACTTATACTCAATCACTTGCCTCCACGGCCTTCATTGGCGTCAATGAGCCGGTTGATGGTCTCCACGGAAAGTCCTGTCCGGAAGCCGTCCGCGGGAGTGTTCATGCAGTAGTCCACAAGGCGATCAATGGTGGATGTAGCTACGTGCATACGGGTATCGGAGGAGGCGTAGTAGATGAATACGCGGCCGTCGGGGTCTGCAATCCAGCCGTTACTGAACAGCACGTTCATCACGTCTCCGATGTACTCCCAGCCCTCAGGGACCATGAAGAAGCCGCCGGGCTCCGCAATCACGCGTGAAGGATCGTCAAGGGCGGTCATGTACATGTAAAGGACATAGCGCAGGCCGCTTGCACAGCCGCGTACACCGTGGGCAAGGTGCAGCCAGCCCTTAGGGGTTTTGATGGGATGCGGGCCTTCGCCGTTTTTCACTTCCTTTATGGTGTGGTAGTGACGGAGGTTGATTATCTTCTCCTCCTTTATCACGGCGCCGTCCATGGTGTCTACAAGGGCCCAGCCAATGCCGCCGCCGCTTCCGGCGTCAATGAAACCGTCCTGGGGGCGGGTGTAGAGGGCATACTTGCCGTTCACGAATTCCGGATGAAGCACAACGTTGCGCTGCTGGCTGGTTGACTGGATATCAGGGAGCCTTTCCCAGTTCACAAGGTCCTTGGTGCGGGCCACACCTGCTGCTGCGGTTGCGGCAGAGAGGTCCCCTTCGGCCGAATGGTCCTTGCGCTCTACGCAGAAGATGCCGTAAATCCAGCCGTCCTCATGGGCGGTGAGGCGCATGTCATATACGTTGGTGGCGGGCTCTCCCCACTCCGGCATGGTTATGGGACGAGGCCAGAACTTGAAATTGTCTACTCCGTTAGGGCTTTCGGCCACGGCGAAAAAGCTCTTGCGGTCGTTGCCTTCCACGCGAACTACCAGAACGTATTTCCCGTTCCATTTTATGGCGCCTGAATTCAGCGTGGCGTGCACGCCGATGCGTTCCATAAGATACGGATTACGCACGGGGTCAAGGTCATAGCGCCACTCAAGGGGTGCGTGATCGGACGTGATGATGGGATTTTCCCAGCGCTCATATATGCCATTGCCCTCGATGGGAGAGTTGGGCTTTTCAATCAGCGTTTTGTGATTTGCCTTAAGCCAGGCCAGCCTCTTTTCAAAGTTCATATCAAGATGCGAATTTAGTCAAGAAACAGGATGTTGTCAAGTTCAGAGAAGGCTTTCATGTCATTCTCATACTCAAAGCCCTTCCAGGCGGCGTAGAAATGCTCCGGTTTGTCGTGGGCGTTACGCCAGATGAGAAGGTAGCTGATGGGGTACTCCCTCACGGCAGGCTCAAGGATCTCTGTCCACCAGGTGGGGTACTTTATGCCTTCGTAGCCGGTTTCGGAGAGGCACATGAGTTTGTTGTGCTCATAGGAAAGGGCGGTGAGGAAGTTCATGATGCGCCTGAGGTCGTCCTTGAAGAAGGAAACTCCGTCCTCTCTCCAGGTGGAAGTGTAGGTGTCTACGCCAAGGATGTCCACAAATTCGTCTCCGGGGTACCTGCTCATGTATTCTTCGGGCTTCACGTCTCCGTTTGGAGAGTAGCACCAGAGGATGTTTGTGAGGCCGCGGTCCTTGGTGAAATAGAGCCAGGTAAGGCGGAAAAGTTCCTGATACTCCTGAGGGGTGCAGAGCTTTCCTCCCCACCAGAACCAGCTTCCGATGTTCTCATGCCAGGGGCGGAAGATGACGGGAACATCCGGGCCGATGGACTCTATGAAATCAGCGGCACGCTGTAGCCAGAGGCGGAAATCGGCCTCCTTCTCCCCGCCCTTCAGGATGGATTTCACCACCTGGTCCGACGAAATGTCCCAGGCGTCCCCGCCTGTGAGGGGATTGCGCGGATGCCAGGAGAAGGTAACTATGCCTCCCCTTTCAATGTGCTTCAGGAAAGCCCTGCGCATGAGGTCGAAGGGAATGCCGTCCAGGTTTTTTTCGGCCCCAAGCTCTATGCCGCCAAGGTCACTTCCAAGGAGCATGGGATATTTTCCCGTCACATCTTTTACGTCCGAGCGCTCCAGGGGGTCGTTCTCATAGTCTGTCACCACCCAGTTGTGGCCGTAGAAAAGGTCGTCCTGGTGGCCGTAGGCTATCTTGCCTTCTTCGGCATAGGTGAAAAGCCTGTGCACAAGCTCATCCTTGGGTGTTTCCATGGGTTTTTTGTCTCTGGGACCGCAGGCCGAAAGGACACCGGCAAGCAGTATTAACATCCATTTTCTCATATTCCTGTATTTTCACGAGTTATCACATATTTACTGCTCATCAACTGCCTCCAATAAGCATTTGTATTGAGCTTGAATCCGCTGATATTTATATTATCGTTCACAGCGGTAGGCCACACCATAAACCAGGACCAAGGATATCCCGCATTTATATTCTTTTCGGGAGAAGGGATATTGCCGCACTCGGAAACCGTAAGCATCTTAGTCCCTTCGGTAACAGCATCCAGGAAAGCATATTCCCTTCCCCGGAGACCATTATCATCTGCATACACGTCAAAACCGACAATATCCACCTTGTCATTTCCGGGATACCACTGCTTTGCGGCCGAAAGGTAGCCGTCCGCCACATCCACGGTCCAAACCCAAAGAATATTATTCAGGCCATGATAATTCTGAAGACGATCCTGAAGCAGTGTCCAGAGCTGTTTGCAGGGCTCGGCACCGTACCGTCCCCACCAGAACCAGGCCCCGCCGGAGGCATCGTAGCGTGTATAGTTTCCAGCCGCCTCATGGAGAGGGCGGAAGAGGATGGGGATATGTGCATCCTGCAACAGCTTCAGCGTCTGGGCCATCTTGTCTATATCTTTGAGGATAAACTCGTGTTGCCATGTGTTTTCTTTCAGGGCCTCACGGATATCAAAGGTTGTATTCCCATTCCCACTGTTGGCGCCCGGCACATAGAAACCGTATCCATCCGTACCGCCGCCCCTGTAAATATCTTCACTGTCCGGAACGTTCCAGTGCCACATATAGCACACTATACCGCCAGCCTTCCAATGCTCTTTCTGGGCCGATATGTCAGTATAGTCACGCTGCCAACTCCAAGAAGGAGGAGTGGGAGAGAACGGCAGGAAGATAAAATCGTATCCGGCCAAGGCTGGATGACTTCCGGTAGCTTTGTACACAGCATCAACCACATCGTTGGTATGGGAGTGAGATGACTGGACTCCGGAAATAGTTTTTGTGCCGTACTGCCCAAGCAGGTATGAATAGAGTTTTTTCGCTTCTGCCGACGCTTTGGGATTCACGGGCTCGGCAGATATTTTGGATTTGTCTATTTCGGGACGTACCCACGCATCCTGATGAATTGTAAGCTGATTCCGGTATGCACCAGAAGAAAATGTCACGGTACATGAGCGTTCATCCCCGTCGTTGGGGGCAACTACCAGTTGGATTGGCATCAGGAAGGTTTTAGGATTATAAGTGGCATAATTAACCGTTACCCAATCCCTGTCAGGCGAAACCGAAGGTTTGACAGGGGACTTTATTGTAACTGAAAAGATGTCGCCTTCCGTCTTCGCCTCAAGGGGGCCTTCAATACTGAGCGTAATACCGCCAGGGGCCGCGGGCTCCTCCGACACAGGATCTTCAGTGGTACATGCCAACATTATAATGGCTGGCAGAAAACAAAGATATAATCGGCCTTTCATAAGCATCATAATGGATTCCGGAGGGAGGGTCAGCCCCCTCCGGAATAAACAACTACTCTTCCTCCTCCTTGGGATCAGGAATAGGAGCAGAATTGTGGATGGAAAGAAGGGTGTATCCTTCGCTGTTGTCGGTGAAGCCCTTCAGGCAGGCAGCAACAATCTGCAGGCCGAAGCTGGCATCCACATAGGAACCGTCTCCATGATTGAAGATGCCATATTTCTCCTTTCCTACACCTTCGGCGCCATTGTCCCAGATCAGACCGCCCAATCCGTAAGTCTGGGCACACTTGGCAAGGTACTCCAGATAGTAAAGCTGGTAACGGCGGCCCTCACCTTCTTTATGGTTAGCACAGCCAAACTCGCCCAGATAAACAGGAACGTTATTGGCAACCCACTTGGTGTAAAGGTCGTGGAAGATGCCCTTCATATAATCCTCTTCATAGGTATCATCCCAGTCGGCAATCTCACGGGTATTGCCCCACTGAGAATCGCTGGCAGTCTGGCAGAAGTTATACGGAGTGTACTCATGCACACCAACCATAATACGATTGGCGGGATCTGTAGGAAGCACAAAGCCATCGTTCAATGTGAACTCCGGAGAAGCGCAATAACCGGCAACGCCAAGCCAACGGGTAGCATTATTGCCACCGGTAGCACGTACTGCATCAACAAACTTCTGGTTCCATCCGTTCAAGATGTCGTTCTGACGCTTCTTGCCTTCATCGGTCTTATACTCTGCACTGTTTCCCCATTCACCATCATTGATTTCATTGAAAGACTCAAAGACAAGCCAGTCGCCTTCGTCCTTGAAAGCATTGGCAAGCTGGGTCCAAACGGCATCAATCTCTTTAAGGATAGCCTCATTGTCGGCATCTTTCTTGACACTGAGCCAGAACTTGCTCTCTGCGCCGTCATGGTGAATGTTGATGATTGTCAGGAGCCCGGCATTATGGGCATATCCAACCACTTCTTTGACACGTGCCAG
>JAFVDC010000177.1 GCA_017478685.1 Bacteroidales bacterium
AGCCTCGTCTGGCCTTCCTCAACCGTATCCCCCGGGAACTCAAAGGCTACACCTTCATCTTTTCCCCCGGCTGGAATCTCCCCGGAAATGAACTTGACCTCTCAGAGGTTGAGTGGGTATAATTTTGTGCCGAATCTCCCATCCCCATTTATTGGGATTGACGGGGAGCATAATATGCCGTACCTTTGCAAGCGTAAAACCAGACTATGATACTTGCAGACCTTAAGACCGGGGAAAAGGCGGTGATTGTGCGCGTGCACGGTCACGGCAGTTTCCGTAAGCGTCTTATAGAGATGGGCTTCATCAAGGGGAAGGACGTGAAGGTTGTCCTCAACGCCCCCCTAAAGGACCCCATCGAATATGAAATAATCGGCTATAAAGTTTCTCTCCGGAGAGAGGAAGCACGTCAGATAGAAGTGGTTACGGAAGAGGAAGCCAGGGAGGCGCTGGTAAGCGATGAGCACCTTCAGGGACTTCCTGCCGATATGGAAGAAACACGGCGGGTGGGAGAAGCCATGGCCCACGTCGCCGATGAACGTCACCACTCCATCCGTGTTGCGCTTGTGGGAAATCCCAATTGCGGTAAAACATCTCTCTTTAACATCGCATCCGGAAGTCATGAACACGTAGGTAATTATTCAGGAGTTACGGTAGATGCCAAGGAAGGCCGTTTCAAGTTTCGGGATTATGACATAACCTTGGTGGATCTACCCGGCACTTACTCCCTCAGCGCCTACTCTCCGGAAGAACTTTATGTTCGTAGGAACCTTCTGGAAAGCGTCCCCGACATTGTTGTGAATGTAGTGGACGCCTCCAACATAGAGCGAAACCTCTACCTCACCTCCCAGCTCATAGACATGAACCTTCCCGTTGTGATGGCCCTCAACATGTATGACGAACTTGAGCACAAAGGGGACAAACTTGACACTAAGCAGCTTGGGTACCTCCTGGGCATGCCCGTATGCCCCACGGTAAGCCGTGACGGCCGTGGCATTTCGGAGCTATTTGACACTGTCATAAAAATTTATGAGGGGGCCGATTCCCGCCTCGCCCGTCACATCCACATCAACCACGGCAAGGAGATAGAAAAGAGCATAAAGCGCGTCCAGCCCTTCATTGCCGCCAACGAGGAACTAAAGGCCACATATTCCACCAGATACCTCACAATCAAGTATTTGGAGGAAGACAAAGAGATAGAGAAACTCCTGGACTCAAAGCCGAACATCCAGGACATAAGGGACGCCCGCGCAGATGAAAAGGAGCGCGTGGAAAGCCTCCTTGGCACCTCCATGGAAAGCGCAATCGTGGATGCAAAGTACGCCTTCATCCAGGGCGCCCTTGCCGAAACATACCACAAGTACCAGGAAGAGAGGCCCCGCCGCACCATCACTGACCGCATAGACGCCATCGTCACCAACCAGTGGGCGGCTTTCCCCATCTTCATCCTCCTTCTCTGGTTCATCTTCTGGGCCACCTTCACAATCGGCCAGTATCCCATGGACTGGATAGAGGCCGGCGTGCAGTGGCTTGGAGACCGGGTTGGTTCCCTCATGGCCGATGGATGGGTCAAGGACCTTGTGGTGGACGGCTGCATCGCGGGCGTGGGAAGTGTGCTTGTATTCCTTCCCAACATCATGATCCTGTACTTCTTCATTTCAATAATGGAAGACAGCGGTTATATGGCGCGCGCGGCTTTCATCGTGGACAAGCTCATGCACAGGATCTGCCTCCACGGAAAGAGTTTCATCCCCATGGTAATGGGCTTCGGCTGCAATGTGCCGGCAATTATGGCCACCAGGAGCATTGAAAGCCGAAAGTCCCGTCTGGTCACCATTGCCATCATCCCGTTCATGTCCTGCGCAGGCAGGTTGCCGATATTCGTGCTCTTTGCGGGCGCCTTCTTCCCGGAGAACCCCGCAACGGCGCTTCTTGGAATATACCTTCTTGGAATAGTCCTGGCCATACTTTCGGCCCTTCTGATTGGAAAATTCGTGAAGGACGACGACCTCCCGTTTGTGATGGAGCTGCCCCCGTACCGCATGCCCACCGCAAAGGCCATCTGGCGCCATACCTGGGAGAAAGGCCGGCAGTACCTTGAGAAAATGGCCACCACCATTCTCATTTTCTCCGTGGCCATCTGGTTCCTGGGGTACTTCCCGCGCCACGAAGGCGAAACCGCCGCATACCAGCAGGAGCACTCGTTCATCGGGACCATCGGCAAGGCCATTGAGCCCGCCATGGAGCCCCTTGGCTTCAACTGGAAAATGGACGTGGGCCTTCTTGCCGGTGTGGGTGCCAAGGAACTGGTTATCAGTACAATGGGCGTAATGTACGCCCAGGACGGCATGGAGTACGACGGCATGGGCTCGGAAGACGACACCCAGCTTCAGGCAGCCCTCAAGGCCACCGTTCCCACCGCAGCCGCCCTTGCCTTCATGGTGTTTGTGCTGCTGTACTTCCCGTGCATAGCCACCTTCGTGGCCATCAAGAACGAAACCGGCTCCTGGTGGTGGGCCATCCTCCTGTGCCTCTACACCATCCTGGTGGCATGGCTCTGCGCCTTCGCCGCCTTCCGCCTGGGGCTTCTTCTATAGCCTGGCGCATAATTGCCTGATAATCAGCGCATTGTGTATTTCCGGGTGCACTTCAATGTGCACCCGAGTTTGTGTAAGTGCTTGAAAAACACTATCTTTATGGTCATGAAACGTTTACTTGTATTCTCACTGATGGCAGCAATAGTATTTGACGCCTGCGCACCCAAACCTGTGGTAACGCGCAAAGACAACACCGTAGACAATTATTTCGGCACGGAGGTGCCGGATCCTTACCGCTGGCTGGAAGACGACGCCTCGGAGGAAACCGCCGCCTGGGTGAAGGCCCAGAACAAGGTGACAGACTATTACCTCAAGCGCCTTCCCGGCCGGGCAAAACTCCTTGAGCGCCTTAAGGAAGTGGCTAATTATGAGAAGGTTGGAACGCCTTGGCGGGAGAAGAACGGCAAGTGGTACCAGTACCGCAACAACGGTCTCCAGAACCAGAGCGTCCTCTATGAAATGGATTCCCCGGAGGCCGAGGCCCGCGTTTTCCTGGACCCCAACACCTTGAGCGAGGACGGCACCGTTGCCCTCAAGGGCGTTTA
>JAFVDC010000178.1 GCA_017478685.1 Bacteroidales bacterium
AACGGAGGTAACGGCCGCGGAACGGTCCAGCTGTTCGACCTGAAAGGAAATCTCATTGACCGCATTCACGCGGAGAATGTGGGCTGCGAATACGGCGAGTATTGCTGACCAGTCCCCATGCATGCGGCCAGAAGATATCTGATAAGGTCATCGCGGTATTTTTCTACAGCATCCATCTTTTTCAGAGTTTCTTTTTTACGCTCCAGCTTCCCATGGTTTTCCCGCCGTACTCTATGGTGCGGTAATCGAAGACCTCGAAGCCAAGTTTCCTGTAAAAGGCTATATTCTTTTCGGAATTGGTGAAGAAGACAAGTTCCTTGCCGCCCTGCTCCCGGATATACTGCTCCCAGTAGGCAATGAATTTTGTGCCGATGCCCGTCCCCTGGGCCGAAGGGTCTACGGTGAGGGAACTGGCATACCAGATGCCGGGGCCGGTCTTCTGGTACTCGTGGCAAGGGATGCCGGCATCCGAGTCCATCTTGAGCCAGCTGTCGATTGTCTTCCTGTCACCTTCCCTGTAAACTTTCAGCCAGCCGTTAAGGATATAGCATAAGTCCGACGGCTTCTTGTACGAAGGCGGATTGAGCTGCGCTACGGAGACAATCTTCCCGTCTTTCCGCCCCACAAGATAGCGGGATGCCCTGAAATTGGTCCTGAACTCCCGCCAAAGTATGGCAAACTGGATACGGTTCCTCTCTTCTTTTTCCGGGAACCAGTTTGTGAAGTACTCGTAATCGTCAAAAGCCCGCGTGGCAACCATGGCCGCCTCCCGGATTTCCTCCTTTTTCATCGGGCCGAAAATAACTTCCATTGCTTCAATATTTTAACCTATTATCTAAACATAACCGTGAGAGCTGTTCATTTCACGAGAAAGTACGGAGACCCCGATCATGCATTGTCTTCCGGCAAATAGACGTCAATGGTCTTGATGATTGACAGTATGGTCTGGTAGAACATGACGGAGGAGCCCCTGAGGGGCATCCAGTGGTCCTCGGAGGCCTTTCCCCTGAGGAAATTGTCCGTATAGATTGTGCCGAAGTTGCCAATGCAGACCTCAACCTCACCTTTATCAGATACCCTGAGGGCACGTATGGGCTTAGTCTCTGTGTAGCCTTTGCCCTTGTCAAAGACCAGCGCCTTGATATCGGCCTTTTCCTGGCGGTTGTTGGTGGTATTTATGAAGCCTCCGGCATCCTTAACTATATCCCGAACGGCGTCGTGAAGCTTGTTCGCAGCCTGAAGGTACTGCGACGAAAGATCCAGTAATTCCTGTTTCATTTCTCTTTAATCGTTTTCCAAGGAAGGGTTTGTGAGGGTTGAGACAATTCCCGGAAGGGTTTTCAGATAGGCCTTCTGTGTAACCCTTATTTCAAAAGAGGCCCTGCCGCCCTTTATGGAGTATGACTCTACGGTTATCTTGTTGTCCTTGAACAAATCAAGAGTCTTTTCCAGCCCTTCCGGAGAGGAGATATCGGCCTTCAAGGTAACGGGCCTCTCTGTATGGTGTAGAGTGACAAAATGCATGGTTTCAAGGCAGGCAATAACCATGAGCGCCGCAACGGCCGAAATTGCATACATTCCCGCGCCGCATGCAAGGCCGATGGAAGCAGCCACCCAGAGGCCGGCGGCGGTGGTTACGCCACGGACTACGTTTTTCTGGAAGATGATTACGCCGGCCCCTATAAAGCCAATTCCGGACACAACCTGGGCCGCCACACGTGACGCGTCAAAGTGCTGCCCTTCAAAGGCATATTGGGAAATAATCATAAGGAGGGCGCTGCCAAGAGCCACCACAAAATGAGTCCTGATTCCGGCTTCCTTGGCCCTTAGCATACGCTCCAGGCCCACAAGGCCGCCAAGCAGCCCGGCAGCCAGTAACCTTAGTACAAAATCCCAAAACTGTTCCATGAATACCTTGTAGTAGTTATTGCTCACTGCCCATGGCAAGGAGCGAAGTTTTCATTTTTCAAAGATAATGACTATATTTGATTTTTAAAAATGGCTGCAAAACTCACATTTTTGGGAACCGGAACCTCACAGGGCGTGCCTATCATAGCATGCCAGTGCCCCGTGTGCAAAAGCCCGGACGAACGCGACAAGAGATTCCGTTCATCGGCCTATGTTGAATATGACGGCCTGAAAATCCTCATTGATGCAGGGCCGGATTTCCGCAGCCAGATGCTTCGGGCCGATATCCGCCACCTGGATGCCATCCTCCTCACCCACAACCACAAAGACCACACAGGGGGCCTGGACGATGTCCGTTCATTCAACTACATAGACCGCAAGGCCGCCGAAATCTACTGCGAGGAAAGGGTTCTCAAAAGCCTTAAAAACGACTACGCATACGCTTTTGAGGAGGAAAAGTACCCCGGCGCCCCGGAATGGCACGTGCATGTCATTGATGAACGCCCGTTCCGCGTAGACTCCCTGGAAGGTACCGGAGAGCTTGAATGGGTTCACGACAAAGGCTACTTCTACCGCCAGCCGGACGGCAGCCTCACCCACCCCGGGCAAATTGTCTCGGAGGCATCCCATGACAATCCCAACATCATCCCCATCCGGGGCCTCCACGGGCAAATGCCGGTGCTTGGTTTCCGCTTTGGGAATATCGCCTATATTACGGACATGAGTCACATAGATGACTCTGAACTTGAGAAACTTAAGGGCCTGACGCACCTGACCCTCAACACCGTGAGCTATCATCCTCACCATTCCCATTTTTCACTGCAGGAGGCAATTGACCTTGCCCACAGGATAGGTGCAAAGCATACCTGGCTCACCCACCTTAGCCACAGTTTCCCAAGGTATACTGAATTCTGCAAAGAACTTGAACCAGGCATTCGGCCTGCCTACGACGGCCTCACAATAGAAGATGAATGAAAAATTGATCATAGTCGGCGGAGGCATCTCCGGTCTCACTGCGGGGATTTATGCGCAGCGCTCCGGATTTCAGACCCTCATCCTTGAAAAATGCGCCACGCCCGGCGGGGTTTCCACCTGCTGGAAACGCGGCGGATACATGTTCGAGGGCGGCGTCCACTGGCTCAACGGCTCCGGAGAGCACCTGGACCTCAACAAAGTATGGAAAGAGGTAGGCGCTCTCAAGGAGAACAACCCCATATACTTCAAGGACCCGGTTTACGTTCTCAAAAACGGGAAGGCGCAGCTTGCCATCTGGAGAGACTCCGACCGCACCCTCCAGGAACTTTCGGCCTATTCCCCCCGCGACAAGAAGGTCCTGAGGAGCATTTTCCGGGATGTGAGGATGTTCAAGTACTTCCAGTCACCCGTGGAAGGCGTTACCGGAATCATGGACTATATCCGCATGTTCCCGGCCATCTGCGTTACCCCGCGCCTATGGATGCAGTCCATAAAGCACTATCTGTCAAGGATTAAGGACCCGGATGTCCGTACCCTCCTGGAGGCGGTTGTAGCGCCCGTGAACAACGCCATGACCTTTGCCTACACCCTCAGCGGCTTCTTCACCGGCGACAGCGGCTATCCCTCCGGCGGCTCCCTCAGGATGGCTCTCAACATGGCCGATACATTCAGGGAAGCCGGCGGCGAAATCCGCTACAACACCGCCGTGGAAAAGGTTGTGGACGGCGGCGTCATAGTGGACGGAGAGCTCCTCAAGGCCGATGCCGTAATTGTAACGGTAGATGCCCGCACAGCCATTGACAAGCTATTTGAAAAGCCCCTTCAGGACAGTTGGGCCCGCCGCATGAGAAAGCTTCTTGTCACCAGTCAGACAGTCTTTGTGGGAGTAGGCGTAGAGGCCGACCTAAATGCCTACCCCAAATCCATGGTATTCAAGGTACCGTTCAAGGACGGCGGAGTGGACATTCCCTTCTTTGTGGTAAGCAACTACGCCCGGGACAAGTATTCTCCGGAGGGCTGCACCACCCTCACGGCCCTTTTCCCAGGCTATTCCTACGGCTACTGGAAGGCGGCCAGGGAAGACGGCACCTATGAGGAGAAGAAGAAATCCGTGGCCGAAAAATTTATCGGCATACTTGAAGAGCAGATCCCCGAAACCAAGGGAAAGATTGCCGTTACGGATGTGGCCACGCCCGTAACATATCAGCGCTACTGCGACACCTATGAAGGCAGTTACATGAGTGACTGGCTTCCCGCAACGCTCACAACAAACGCCCCCAACCGCTACCGCAAAGGCCTATACTTTGCCGGTCAGCGCACGGCATACTCAGGAGGCCTTCCCCCGGCAGTCATCAGCGGCAGGCTGGCGGCACGTCTCCTTTGCAAGGATTTCAAGCACAAATTCATTTAACACATAATATGGCACCAGAGATTATTAAAACCATAGACAGCATCAACGTATCCCTCAATGCGGGCGGGATGAACACCATAAATATCGTCCTGGCGTTTGTGATGTACGGAGTTGCCCTGGGCATCAAGCCGGGCATCTTTGTGGAAGTTTTCAAAAAGCCCAAGTCCGTGCTTCTTGGCATGCTGAGCCAGCTTGTGCTCCTTCCGGCTTTCACCTGCGGGCTTGCAATACTCATGACAGGATGGATATCTCCCATGATGGCAATGGGCATGATTCTGGTTGCGGCCTGCCCAGGCGGCAACATCTCCAACTTCATGAGTTCCCTGGCAAAGGCCAACATTGAGCTTTCGGTTTCGCTCACCGCCATCTCAACGGCCCTTGCAGTGTTCATGACTCCGTTCAATTTCTGGGCATGGGGCAGCGTGTACCTACACTTTGCCGGCATCAACAGTGAAATCCCCACCCTGGTGATTCCGCTTTGGGACGTATTCAAGACAATCTTCATCCTCCTTGGAATTCCGCTGGTGCTGGGCATTCTCACAAGCCACTTCCTCCCCAAGGTTGCCGCCGCACTTAAAAAGCCCCTGCAGTGGCTTTCCATTGTGATTTTCATTGCAATGGTGGTGCTGTCGTTCTCCTCCAACATAGACGCCTTCCTTCTTAGCATCAAGTATATCTTCCTGGTGGTTCTCATCCATAACCTCCTGGCCCTTGGAATTGGTTTTACCGTGGGTACAATAGGCAAAGTGCCGTTCCGTGACCGCCGTACGCTCACAATTGAAACCGGCATCCAGAACTCCGGCCTCGGCCTTGCCCTCATGCTTGGAACAAGTCTTTTTGCAGGCTTCCCTCCCCACGGAGGCATGCTTGTAATCACTGCCTGGTGGGGCATCTGGCACATAATCTCCGGCCTTACCGTAGCCACAATCTTCAACCGTAGGGGGCGCGCCGATGTCTGAGTTCTGGGACAAAGACGGCCTTTACGCCTTCCTTCGGCCTTATGTAGATTTCACTATGCGCCGAAGCTACCGTAAAATGACTACGGAAGGGCAACTGCCCCCGGATGACGGAGTGGCAACGATATTCGCCGCCAACCATACAAACACCCTCATGGATGCCCTGGTGGTGCTGCAGCTCAGGCGTGGAGGCACTCTCTTCGGGGCACGCGCAGACGTTTTCAGAAAACCGGCAATCGCCCGCATCCTTCATTTCCTCAAGATGCTTCCCCTTGCCCGCCATAGCCGTGACAAGGCCGAAGAAGTTGCCCGCAACCGCATTTCATTCGACGAAATAGACCGCGCCCTGGCGCACGGACTGCCGTTCTGCATATTCCCCGAAGGCCGTCACAGGCCCATGCACTCCCTGCTTCCAATGAGGCGCGGCATAGCCACAATGGCCTTCCGGAGCGCCCAGGAACGACCTACCAGGATTGTGCCCATCGGCATAGATTACTCCGACTGGTTTCACTACAGGGCCAACGCGCATATCCGCATAGGGGAACCGCTGGACGTAAATGCGTTTGCCGCCTCCATCCCTTCCGGAACTTCGGACAGCGACCGCGACGCAATGCTGCAGGAAGAGCTCTACAAGCGCCTCTCCAGCCTCATCCTCTTTATTCCGGACGATGAGCACTATGAGGAAACCCTGGCTTCCATCCGTGCCGCCCATCCGGCGCCAAGCCGCCTGCCGCGAATCCTTCTTGCAGCCGTCACATTCCCGCTATGGCTGGTGTTTGCGGCTTTATCGGCCCCCATGTGGATTCTTGCCGAACTCCTATGCAAATTCCTTGTGAAGGACCCTGCCTTCCAGAACACCGCACGCTTTGGTGTACGCCTTATCCTGTGGCCGCTCTGGGCGCTTGTCTGGCTTATAATAGGCCTCTCAACCCTGCCCTGGTGGGGCGCCCTTCTTCTCACGCTGGCTTTCCTCCCCTCCTACAGCCTTTTCTACGACTGGCT
>JAFVDC010000179.1 GCA_017478685.1 Bacteroidales bacterium
AGTTCTTTGATGGCGTGTCCTACGAAGGCCGCACCGTGGCCGTGAAGGAAGGGGACACCCTGTCGCTTGGCGCCCACACGCTGAAGTTCTTCGGCGCCCCCATGGTGCACTGGCCGGAGGTGATGGTCTCCTTCGAGGAATCTGAGAAAGTTCTTTTCAGCGCGGATGCCTTCGGCAAGTTCGGCGCCCTTTCAAAGTGCGGCTTCTTTGCCGATGAAGACTCAGACTGGGCATGCGAGGCCCGCCGCTACTATTTCAACATTTGCGGCAAATACGGCATTCCGGTCCAAACGCTCCTGAAGAAGGTTTCGGCGCTGCCGGTTGCGATTATCGCCCCTCTTCACGGCCCCATCATGAGGCAGGGGCTGGAGCAGTATATCGGCCTTTACAACACCTGGAGCTCCTATGGCGTTGAGTCAGAGGGCGTTTTTGTGGCCGTCGCGTCCATTCACGGAGGCACCATGGAGGCTGCAAAAAAGCTGGCCGAAATCCTGAAGGCGAAGGGCTGCCCCAAAGTGGCCATGGCCGACCTTACCCGCGAAGACCAGGCCGAAGCCGTTGAGGATGCATTCCGCTATGGGAAGATGATCGTGTGCGCCGCTTCCTATGACGCCGGCCTTTTCCCTCCGGCCCACAGCTTCATCCATCACCTCCAGGACAAAGCCTGGCAAAAACGCCGCGTAGGACTTGTGGAAAACGGCTCCTGGGCTCCTTCGGCCGGAAGGGTTATGAAAGAGATGTTCTCCTCCATGAAGGACGTGGAGATAGTTGAGCCCGTGGTCACCATCCGCTCCCGCATGAAGGAGTCCGACCTTCCCGCCCTTGAAAAACTGGCCGAATCTATTTTAGCTTAACCTTTTATAAATGAAAAACTTAACCGTTCTCTTTTCTGCGATTATCCTCCTTTTTTCGGCCTTTGCCGCAAAGGCAGGGGAGCCATTCTTTTGCGTGACTCCGGGGTCCACGCTCTACTACGAGCGCTACGACACCGACAACGGCAAACTGATGCAAACCACCTTTTTTGAGATAGATTCCAAAGTGCCCCAAGGGGACCAGTCCCTTGTAAAGTACTTCGTCACAATGAAAAAGGCCAATGGCAAGCCTATCTTCGGCGGACGGACAGCCCTGGAAGTAATCTTTGGGAAAAGCGGGGAAACCCACTTGGACTTCGGCCTCAGCGTGAGCAGTTTCATTAAGAACATCTTCAAGAATCTCACTCTCACTACGGAGGGTAACGCCGCCGTTCTTCCCGCCGTAATGAAGCCCGGGGACAAGCTTCCGGACGCCCACTGCATGGTAAGGGCCGGGGCTCTTAAACTCACTATTGATGTTACGGAAAGGACGGTTCTTCGTGAAGAGACCATTACCGTTCCGGGCGGCACCTACAAGTGCATCGTGGCCCGTGAACACAAGGTTGAGGACGCTCCGTTCCACCATGTGGACACCTGGTCGGATTCCTGGTACGCTCCCGGAATAGGCTATGTGCGCCACGATGTCTACAACTCCAAAATGAAGCTGGAAGCCTCTGAAATCCTTGTGAACAAAAAGTGAAGCGCGCGCTACTCTTCATCCTCCTTGTCCTCTGTTGTGCTGTCCCGGTGACAGCCCAAAGGACGGTGTCGCGTGTGTTTGAGACCTTCGGCGGGAAGGAATACCCGGTGCAGGAGTCTTTCCTTACGGTAAAGGGGGCCGATACCACCCTTACCGAAGTCAGCATCCGTTACAGCACCGGCGCCCATCATTATCCCGTTGAGATTACCTGCAAGAGGGGACTCCGGACAGAGAGAATCAGGTACACCTATCCTTTCTGCCCTCCCGCCGGATATGGCGCAGTTGCGGATTCCCTTATGGCGCGTGGCATGCCATGGGCCATACTTTCCAAAACCCGCTGGAAAAATGAAGTTCGCCTTGATTCCGTGAGCATACTCTACGGGAAGTTCGGGGTTTTCCTGATGCCGCGTGCCGTGCTTCATGCAAGGGGAAACGCCGCTGTGGCCGATTCCGTCCACCTGTACCTTGCCTGGGACCCAGGCGGGATCCTGCCCACGATTGTTAGAAACGGGAAAGGGGAGGAGAGCCGCCAGCTTGAGCCTCGCCTTACGGGGTGGGTGGCTCCTGATCCCGCAGAGGAATGTCGCCGTGAGGCACTTGCCGTGGAACTTTGCCGCAACTATCCCGGCATAGAGGTTGCTCCCGCAGACGGAACCTCGTTCCTTTTCGGCCCGGATGGAAGTTACCTTACAAGGGTGGATGTAGAGGGCCTTCAGAACTGCCTTGTGAAATTGCCCGATGGCGCTCCTGAACCGTTTGTGGCACATTTTGCAGATCCTGTAGAGGACCCTACACTCATTAATATCGGCACCAGCGTGAAACTTGTGACGCGCCGCTATATCCTTGACAGCATGCTTGGATGCAGGGCCCGTACCACCGGCCTCAAAGGTCTTATTCCCGGCAGCCTGTTCCTCCTCCGGTTCAGCAATTACGGCGGAGAACTTGATTTTGCATCAAACGGGAAATACGGTATTTACAGGAAGGAGCTCTATTTCACACACACCCCGGAAGGAAATGTTGCGCACAACAACTTCAACTTCGGGAACTTCCTGTGGGGGGCCAGCGCCCGTGAACTGGGCGTTCCGCTTGTGGTTGCCCGTCTTGGCGCCCACTTCAACAACTTCTTCCTCTCCCCGGACACCAAAGGAGAGCTGGATTCCCCTGACGACCAATTCTCCATCTCCTGCGGCCATCATTGGAGGTAGGGGGCTTATATTTCTCCCCTGGCGGTGCAGGCTAATACTCTAATTATCAGATGTTTATGGGATTCTCTACTAGAACTATTTCTGGTAGAATATTGTGCAAACGGCTGTGTTTCAGGCACTTGAGTTGCACTGGACTTGTGATTTGCTTATTACATTTTTCATGGCTACATTTGCTATTGTAATCAATATGCACATCATGAAAAAATTACTGGCAATACTCGTTTTTATCACTGCATGTGTTTCGCTTAATGCGCAGTACGCCACGCCCCAGATTGCAAAGCGTGCTGGGTGCACCATAAAACTTGATGGGGAAAAGCTGTCAAGGGAAGAAGCCGTAGAACTGCTTCGTGACATTGACGGTGAGGACTATTCTGCCGAATGGTGCAATGCCAGAGGTTGGCGTACGGCGGGTATTGTCATGATGTCCGCTGGTGGCGCCGTGGCCGTGGCAGGCGCTTCTACTGCCCTGACAGGTGCCCTTGTGAGCATATTTGGTGCTGTTGTTGGCGGGGCCACAGGAGCAATCGTTGGCTCTGTTGGAGGCTCGGATAGCGCCCAGAAAACTGGCAGCGAGGCCGCCGAAAGCGGCGCCAAAGCTGGCGTGCCGCTAATTAATACCGGCCTTGTTATCGGTGCCGTTGGCGCCGTCGCAGCCATTGCCGGTATTCCCATTACTGTAGTGAACTGCAAGCGCATGACCGGCATCGTGGATAAATACAACGCCGCCCAGACCTCTCCGGCCGAATCTGCCGTGCCTGCCGCAGAACTCACCTTCGGTCCCACTTCAAACGGAGTCGGTCTTAGCCTCAGATTCTAGCCCTTATCTCCTGCCGTGTTTGCGCTCAGATTGCCCCTGTGGCCGATTTCCCTGCACACACGGCACGGGAATCCACCAGAAGCGCCAAAATCCCTGCCGTGTTTGCACTAAAAACACGGTCCTACGCATTATAGCTGCAAACACGGTAGGCGCCTAAACATGCGCTGGACCTGGTCCAAAGCAAATTTGGACCAGGTCCAGTTCATCTATCTTGAGCTTGGCCGGTTGGAGGCGCTGTAGCTGGAGGTTGCGGCAGGTGCCCGTCGCCTGTTGATAACTCTGTTGATAACTTTTTTATAAAAACCGTTTCAAATAGTTGCCCACCCTTTTTTTTATGACTAAATTTGTAACTCAAAAGAAATAAAGGGTGTATTTTTCTTCTAAGGCTTTCTTGCTTGCAGCCGCTTTGATGGCCGCAATAGTAGGAAGGGGTAATGCGCACTCTAAGTCTCAAATTCAAACATCAGAGCCTCAGGTACTAAAAGATTCCGTTACCGTTCTTTTTCAAAGTGGTAAATCTTCTTTCGATCCTGAGTTCATGGGTAACGGAGAGGCTATAGAAACCTTTATCAAAAAGGTCCGGAGCCTCAACCGTTTTGAAGACGTTGTCATTACCGTAGAAGAAGTGTACATACACTCCGGTTGTTCCCCTGAAGGCAAACTTGACGTCAACACCCGTCTTGCCGCCGAAAGGAAGCAGGAGATTATCGGTTTCCTGCAAAACAGGATAAATGTCCGCGACAACAGCATAGTCCTCTCTGACAATGTGATTGACTACGATTATCTGAGGAAAATGGTGGCATCTGATTCTTCCATGCCGCGTGCATGGAAGAAGGATGTCCTTGGCGCCATAGACGCCGGGGTTACCAATTCCTGGCTCATGAGAAAGAAGGTAGGGGAGGATGCCTGGAACTACCTCCTGAAGAATCATTTCCCCGCTATGCGTAAAACCACGGTTGTGTTCACCTGGATTCTTACTCCCGAAGTTCCTGAACTTGAGCCCGAGCCTGGGCCAGAACCCGTGCCCGAACCTGAGCCCGTACCCGTACAGGAACCTGAACCGGAGCCCCAAATCCAGCCGCAA
>JAFVDC010000180.1 GCA_017478685.1 Bacteroidales bacterium
GGCTTCGACCCCTGTAAGAAGTACCCCGTCCACGTGGATATTTACGGCGGTCCGGATACTCCAGTGGTCCACGACCGCTGGACAAACCCTTCCAGGTACCAGTGGTTCCGTGAGAACGGAATAATAGAGCTCATTGCCGACTGCCGAGCCGCAGGCCATAACGGCAGGGCGGGCCTGGACGCCATCTACAAACGGCTCGGGACCGTGGAAGTAGATGATTTCATCGAGTGGGCAAAATGGCTGAGGAGCCTTCCGTACGTGAATCCCGAGAAGATTGGCGTAGAAGGTTTCAGCTTTGGAGGCACAATGACGGCGCTGCTTGTCACAACCGCGTCCGAGTATTATCCCTACGGCGTTGCCGGAGGCGGAGTTTATGACTGGATGCTCTACGACACCCACTACACGGAGCGTTTCATGTCCACCCCTCAGGATAACCCCGACGGCTACCGCGATACCAAGGTTGTGGGCCGCATTAAGGATTATCCCGGCAGGTATGGATCGGACAAGGTGATGCTAAAACTCACCCACGGCACCGCCGACGACAACGTTCACTTCCAGAACACCCTCCAGCTCATGGATGCCCTCCAAAAGCAGGGTTCGGCCTTTGAGTTCATGATATACCCGGACGGCATGCACGGCTACCGCGGTTACCAGGGCGCCCACGACACCGCCGCCACCCACGAATTCTGGAAGAAATACCTTCTGCACTAACTCGGCCACGTTTTTGGCGTTTTTTGTGGCCGAAGTGGAGGGATGCCGCACGAAAGGAGGGCTATTTGAACAGGGTCTTAGGGAAATTCACAAGATAGAGCTTTTCCACCGCGCGGGTGAAGGCGGTGTAGAGCCACTTGAGGTCATCGGCCGAAAGAAAATCCTGCCAAATAGGGTTGTCCACAAACACGCACTGCCACTGGCCGCCCTGCGCTTTGTGGCAGGTTATTGCGCTGGCGTACTTTAGCTGGATGGCGCTGTAGAAAGGGTCTTCACGCACGGCGTCGTAGCGCTTTTTCTTGGTGGTAATATGCGCGTAGTCGGCCATCACCCCCTGGTAAAGCGCATTTGACTGCTCATAGGTAAGGGAGGCCGATTCCGACGACAGTGTATCCAGGAGCACCTTGGAAGTTATCTCCTGGTTGCCGTAGTCCGGAAGTGCCAGGGTGGCGTCTGCGAAATGAAGGCCGTAGCGTTCCTCGAAGTGGCGTATGCGCATGAGCCGGACAATGTCTCCGTTGGCAATGTAGTCCGTGCCCTCAAGGCCTTCCATGTAATGATTTTTCACCACCATCAGCTTGTCTCCCCTCACAAGCTGCTCCTCCCTGTACAGCACCTGGGCGCGAATGCCGGCATTGTAGCGCACGGCCCTCTTGTTGGACCGGCAAAGGACCGCTACCTCGTCTTCGCCGTACTTCCCATAGGCGTCGGAAAGGGCATCAAGGAGTTCGCCGCCCGTAATGCGCTCCACATCCGGAAAGCCATTCAAATCCAGGCCAAGTTCCTCAAGTCCAATTGTTTCGGCCCCTTCCGAAAGCTTTTCCCTAAGGCAAGTGGCACCGGCAAGGATACCGGAATCGCGCTCCTGCCTCACAACGGTTGTGAGCGTCACAAAGGACACGCCCCCTATCCCCGCCATGTACTCACGGCTGAGGGCGGGAGATGCGTCCAGGCCAACCGGCGGCAGCTGGGCATCGTCTCCAACAAGGATAAGGCGGCAGTCCACTCCGGATCGCACAAAGGCCACAAGGTCTTCAAGCAGGTTCCCCGAGCCGAAGGCCGATCCCCTCTCCCCCGCCTCAATGCCTATCAGCGACACCTCATCCACAATGAAAAGGGCGTTCCTGGCCTTGTTCGGCATAAGGGAAAACTGCCCGAAACCGTCGCTGCCGAAGGATTTCTGCCGATAGATATGCTTGTGAATGGTGGAGGCGGGCCTCCCCGCGTACGAAGACAGGACCTTGGCCGAACGCCCGGTTGGTGCCAGAAGGATGCATTTCACTTCCAGCTCCTCCATGGCGCCGATCACGGAGGCGATGGCCGCGGTTTTGCCGGTTCCGGCATAGCCGTTCACAACCAGGATGTCTCCGTCGTCGGAAGAGAGGAAGGAGGCCACCTTTGAGAGCAGGGCATACTGGCAGGGCGTTGGCTCGTATGGGAACCACCTGAGAAACGCGTCGTTCAGAAACCCCTCCCTGGAAAGCATCGGCCTACTTGCGGTTAAAAATGCTTGACAGGACGGCCAGCACCGGATAAATCTCCACGCGCCCAAGGAACATGTCGGCGGAGAAAATGAACTTCAGGGCCGAAGGCTCCGCGTTATAGTTTCCCATTGAGCCGATGCTCCCAAGCGACGGCCCCACATTGGTGAGTGAGGCAAGGGAACCCAGGAGGGCATGGTTGTTAGGGTCTCCAAGTAGGAGGCAGAGAACAGTGGAGAAACCTATGAGGAGGAAGAAAAGGGCTATGTAAAGCACCTGGGGATAAATGTCTTCATCGTGGAGGATGCGGCGGCCCATCCTCACCTCAAAGACGGAAGAGGGATTGAGGGTCTTGAGGTTCTGCATGTGGACAGCCTTGAAGAGCACCATCACGCGGTCCACCTTCAGACCGCCGGTAGTGGAGCCTGCACAGCCGCACACCAGGCTCACCAGAATGAGCATGAAGCACGGAAGGGTGGGCCAAACGGAGTTGTCACTTATGCCAAATCCGGTTGTGGAGGCATAACTCACCACATGGAAGGTGCCGTCCAGGAATGCCTTTCCCCATGAGAGCCCGAGGTCAGAGAACTTGAGGCCCACGGAAGTGACAATGGAAATGATGGCTAGACCGGCCATGTAAAAGCGCAGGACGGAATTCCTGAGGGGCCTAAGCGAACGCGTGACTATGACCACGTATATGATCCCGAAGTGAATTGATGACAGGAACATGAACATTATGGTCACAATTGATACCAGGCTTGAGTCAAAAGCCCCTATGGAAAGATTCCTGGTGGAGAAGCCTCCGCACGCGCACACGCTGAATGCATGGCAGATGGCATCGAATGGAGACATCCCGCAAAGGAGATAGGCGATGAAAGCGGCTACGCAAATGCCGATATATACCCACGCGAAAACGGAAACCGTCTTGTTTACACGGGTACGGTAGTCGTCCCTTGAGAGCGAGGACAGTTCCATGTTGGTGAGCCTGAGGCGCACCGGAGAAGATGTAGGGATGATCAGGAGCAGGAAAACCACTACTCCCAAGCCGCCGATAAAATGGGTTGCGGCCCTCCAGAAAAGAAGGCTCTTCGGCAGCGCCTCAACGTCTTCCAGGATGGTTGCACCGGTGGTTGTGAAGCCGGACACGCTTTCGAACCAGGCGTTTACAACGGTGAAAGGACCGCCCCAAAGTGCATAAGGCAGGGAGCCGAAAACAAAAGACAGCAGCCAGGACAGGAAAATGATCCAGTAGCCGTCCTTAAGGGATATGTGAGGGGTTTTCCCGACGAAGATGAACGGAAAAACGCCTATTGCAAAGGTAATTGTAAAACTGATGAGGAGCGGCGCCATGGCGCTGTCCTGCCCGTTTGCAAGGGACACGAACACGGAAAGCAGCATAAACAGCGCACTCACAAGTAGCGCGCTGCCGACGTTCCTGGATATTACCTTCAGGTTCAATTGCTCTTTTCCTTGAGTTCGGAGTTCCTGCGCCTGAGATTACGGTTTTCCTCTGTGAGGTTGGTTACAGACTCGTTGAGGTCCGACAACTGGTCTCCGCCGTCAAAGGTGAACGTGTACCGGTGCCTGTACTGAAGGAAGTCCCTGAGTGCATTCCTCATTCCGTAAATTGGCTTCACATAGTAGGCCAGGATGTAGAAGAGCAGCATGAACACCAGCAGTATGGCCACGGCCACCGCCACTGCGCCCGGAATGAAACTGCGGTATATTCCGCGGTCGAAATCGGCGGAATTCTGCTGCAGTTCCCCGTACATGGCCCCGCTGAGCTTGTCAAGGTACCCTCTCATTCGGCCGAACAGGGGCTGGAGGCGGTTGAAGTACCAGTCGCGGGAGTCTATGAAATTGGATTCCAGGACATCTTCAAGCTCAAGGGAGGCCAGCATGTAGGCCGAATATGCATACACCACGGAATCGGCCAGGGGACCTGCCACGAAAGACTGGCGAAGGGAGTCGCAGTAGTTCACAAAACCGCGGCGGTCGAAATCCGGGAGGGAATTCAGGCCGTCGTCGCCGATAACCGCAAGTATCCTTAGGTTGTAGGCGTCTACGGCATCTACCATATTCTGGGTGACGTGGATGCCGCGGATATCTTCCGCGATCATGGTAGAAACATAATTTGACATGTGGCGGTATTCCAGCCATGTGATGACGCTGGACATTAGCAGCACCACCGCTATGGCGCTGAAAGACAGTGTCATCTTCATTCTGAGCGAGAGGCGGAATTCGCGCAGCCAGTTTTTAAGTTTCTGAAACATCCCTGATACAAAGATACATATTTTTTACTACACTCCGCGGTGATTGTACGCCTTCAGGGCGCCGCGGATGAGCATGAGGCTCCGCTGGAGGTCTTCGCGGCAAAGGACATAGGCCAGGCGCACCTGGTTTCGGCCAAGGTCCGGGTTGCGGTAGAATCCGGCGGCGGGAGCCATCATAACGGTTTCGCCGTCCATCCGGAAATCGGTGAGGCACCAGCGGCAGAAATCTTCGGCATCGGCCACGGGGAGGCTGGCTACGGTGTAGAAAGCCCCGTGAGGCATGGGAGAGAACACGCCGGGGATGCTGTTGAGGCCCTTTATGAAAAAGTCGCGGCGGGACTTGTATTCGGCATAACACTTCCTAGCATACTCCTCTGTGCCTTCTATTGAGGCTTCGGCCACAATCTGTCCAAGCAGAGGCGGGCTCAGGCGGGCCTGGCAGTATTTCATTATGGTGTCGTAGACCAGACGGTTGTGGGTTACTATCATTCCTATGCGGATTCCGCATTCGGAGTAGCGCTTGCTCACGGAGTCTATGAGGATGGCGTGCTCCGGGATCCCGAGGCTCATCACGCTCACATAAGGCTCCTCCGTGTACACGAACTCACGGTAAACTTCGTCGGAGATAAGGTAGAGGTCGTGTTTGAGGACAAGTTCCTTGATTTTCCTGAGTTCCTCCGGGGAATAAACCGCGCCGGTGGGGTTGCCGGGGTTGCAAAGGAGGATGGCCCTGGTCTTAGGGGTAATCACTTCCTCGAAAGCCTCCATGGGGGGTAGTTTGAAGCCGTCCTCGATGTAAGAGGTCACGGTGCGCACCACAATTCCCGCGGTAACCGCAAAGGAAATGTAATTGGCATAGCCGGGCTCCACCATTATCATCTCGTCTCCGGGGTTCATGCATGCCAGGAAAGTGAGGAGAATGGCTTCGGAGCCGCCTGCGGTCACAATTATGTTTTCCGGGGCTATATCATTCATGCCGAATTTGGCATAATACCCGACGAGCTTTTCCCTAAGGCTTGCATAACCCTCAGAGGGGCTGTATTCCAAGGTTTTGCGGTCTATGGCCTTAAGGGCGTCAAGAGCCTTCTGGGGGGTGGGCAAATCCGGCTGGCCGATGTTGAGGTGATACACCTTCACACCCGCCCTTTTGGCTTCATTTGCCAAAGGGGCAAGTTTACGGATTGGGGATGACGGCATCTCAAGGCCGCGGCGTGATATCTTGGGCATAACTTTAGAAAATACCTAGCATTCGGCTGCGGACAAGAAGGGCTGCGCCTGTAGGAGCCGCTTTCTGCCGAAGTTTGGTGAGTTTTATGGAAGTGTCTTTATTTGCGATGTTGAGGATGTGGCGCTTGACGGCGGTGCGGATTGGAAGCATGAGATAGTCCCCTGCTGCCACGGCAACCTTTCCGCCTATCACCACCAGCTCCGGATTGAAGATGTTGATAAGTCCTGCAAGTCCCCTGCCAAGGTTCAGGCCCAGTTTTTCCACGGTCTCAATGGCAAGGCTGTCTTCGCTCTTGATGGCCTGGAAAATGTCGTTGAGGTTCACCTTGCCGGTAGTTTTATACTTGGAGGCAAGGGATGAGGCCCTTCCGCTTTGGAGTTTTTCGGCCATCATCCTTACAAGGGCGCTTCCGGATGCGCCTGTTTCAAGGCATCCAACCTTTCCGCAGCGGCACATGATACCGTTGTCAAGAAGCGGGAAATGGCCGAACTCCCCGCTGTAGCCGGACTTTCCGCAGTAGAGCGCGCCGCCAAGGATCATGCCCATGCCAAGGCCCCAGCTCACGTTGACGTAGAGCATGTTCTTTTCCTTGAGGCCTCCGCCAAGGTACTCTCCGTAAGTCATGGCGCGGGAGTCGTTTTCCAGCACCACGTGCAGGCCGAGGTCGTCCTGGAGGATCTGGCTTATGGGACGGTTTTCGTCGAAGGAGTACATGCTGGAATAGCCTGTGACGGGATTTACACGGCCGGAAACGCTTACACCGAGGCCCATGAACTTACTCCATGGGATATCGGTTCCGCTCATGAAATCGCGGATGACGGATGCGAGGTGGTGAACGGACTCCTCGTTTGCCTCAAGGCTAAACGGAATATTGTCCTGGAATACCTTGAGACCGCCTTTGAAGTCCGTGATGGCCATGCTGGCATGGGAATTTCGGATATCCACGCCCATGAAATAGCCGGCTTCGGGGTTGAGTCCGTAGATAGACGGCCTGCGCCCTCCGGATGTGCCGGATTTGCCAAGATCTATCATGAACCCTTCTTCCATCAGCTCCCCTATGAGTTTGGTGGCCGTGGGCACAGACGCACCGATGGCCTCGCTGATAGCCGATATGCTGTGCTCTCCGTGCTCGATGCACAAATAAAGTATTTGCTTTTTCAGAAGTGAGTTCTTGGTATCTTTTTTCTCCAGGAATGTCTCTCTCATAATCAATATTTTATAAACTGCGCAAAGATAAGAAAAATTTTTTAAAAATTATCCTTCTATTCCGACAGTTCAAGCCAGCGAAGTTCGGCGGCGTCAAGTTCGTCCTTCAAGGCGCCGTAGCGGGAAGATGCTTCCTGAAGGTCCGGGGCCGAAAGTTCTCCCGACGACAGTTTTTCCTCAAGTTCGCTTTTTTCGGCCTCAAGCGCTACCAGTTTCTCCTCCAGGCCTTTAAGTTCCTGCTGCTCTTTCCATGAAAGTTTCCGGGGTGCGGCGGTTTTGACTTTTGTCGTGGCGGCGGAGGGCTTTTCCACGGCTTTCTTTTCGGCCTCGAAATCCTTTATGAATGTGCGGTATTCCGTGTAGTTTCCCACAAAGTCTTTCACCACGCCGTCTCCGCAGAATACAAACAGATGATCCACAAGGCGGTCCAGGAAATGGCGGTCGTGGGAGACTATCATGAGCGAACCCTTGAATTCCTGGAGATACTCTTCAAGGATTTCGAGAGTCATGATATCGAGGTCGTTGGTGGGCTCGTCCAGAATGAGGAAGTTTGGTTCCTTCATTAGGATGGTAAGAAGGTACAGGCGCCTTCTTTCACCGCCGGAGAGCCGCTCCACGGGGCTACTCAGCATGTCGTGGGTAAAGAGGAACCTGCCCAGAAGGTGGGTGTCGTTCACCGTTTCCAGCACTGTCTGGCCGGGCTTGAACTCCATGCCGGACTGATGGTAATAGCCTATCCTCAGGGATTCACCAAGTTCCACCACCCCTTCCATCCGGCCGCCAAGTTCCGGTTTCCATCCGCCGGTCACAAGATTCAGGAAGGTGGTTTTGCCGGCGGCGTTTCGGCCCACTATTCCCACCCTCTCGTAGCGCTGGAAATTGTAAGTGAAGTCTTTAAGGTAGCACTTTCCGTCCCAGTAGAAACTGAGGCCCCGGCAGTTTATGACCTTGTTTCCAAGGTATGTGCCACGGGCCTGGGTCTCGGACATGTCCACCTTTTTTGTAACATAGCTGTCTTCGGCCCTTTCCTTTATGTCCCAGAATGCCTGCTTGCGGTATTTTGCCTTGCCGGTGCGGGCGCACGGGCTGGCGTGCATCCACTCGAGTTCACGCCTGAAGAGGTTGCGCACTTTCTCTGTTTCCGCGTTGTAATTGTCTATCCTCTCCTGGCGCTTTTCCAGGAAATTCATGTAGTCCCCGCGATATATGTAAATGTTTCCGCGGTCCATTTCCATTACGGTGTTGCACACCCTGTCCAGGAAATAGCGGTCATGGGTTACCATGAAAAGAGTGCATCTGGAGTGCTTCAGGTGGCTTTCCAGGAACTCGATTGCGTCTATGTCAAGGTGGTTGGTGGGCTCGTCCATTATGTAGAAATCGGCCTCCGATGCCAGCATCTGGGTAAGGGCCACCCGCTTCACTTCGCCCCCGGAGAGGTCGCTCATGGGTTTGTCCGGATCCTTCAGGCCGAACTGGTCCAGGAGCTGCGTCACGCGAAGTTCATACTGCCACATGTGGTCCTGGTCCAGGTGCTCTGTCCATTGAGTGGAATTGGACATAATCTGATTAAAGACGGATTTTCCAGGGTCGAAGGCATATTCCTGTTCCAGGAACGCTATGCGTATATCCTTGAGAAACAGCACCTTGCCGCCGCTGTCGGA
>JAFVDC010000181.1 GCA_017478685.1 Bacteroidales bacterium
CGTTCGACCGTACCCAGCCTAAGGGCGTGTTCAAGTTCGTGCCCGGCGTTCCTCCGGGAATCGCCTCCACTTACGTGTTCTCACGCAAGCCCGGTGACAAGGTCATGATCAGCGGCCCTTACGGAGAGTTCCTTCTCCCTAAGGACGATCCCGACACCCAGGAATACATCTTCGTTGGCGGCGGCGCCGGCATGGCACCTCTCCGCAGCCACATCATGCACCTGTTCAAGACCCTCAAGACCAAAAAGCCCGTGCGCTTCTTCTACGGCGCCCGCGCCCTTGTGGAAGCCTTCTATCTTGAAGACTTTGCGGAAATCGAGAAAGAATTCCCCAACTTCCACTTCACCCTGGCCCTTGACCGTCCGGATCCCGCAGCAGACGCCGCCGGTGTCAAATACACTCCCGGCTTTGTGCACAACGTGATGTACGAGACCTACCTCAAGAACCACGAGGCCCCCGAGGACATCAAGTACTTCATGTGCGGCCCGCCCATGATGGTCAAGTGCGTGAACGAACTCCTGGATTCCCTTGGAGTTGCCCCCGAGAGCATTCTCTACGACAACTTCGGAGGTTAATCGTAAACCAAAGCGCTTTTATCAAGCCGCCAGCCGTCGGGGCAGT
This sequence comes from Bacteroidales bacterium, assembly GCA_017478685.1. Next base: position 622 of record JAFVDC010000181.1, read on the forward strand.
CAAGCCCTGTGGCTGACGGCTTTAAAATTATGGGATAGCAGGTATTGCGGCAGGCGTCCCGGCCCTCAGAGACATGAAACCGAAAAATCAGGGACTCTCCGGGACGGGTGTGGCATGAGGAGGAGAAATAGTCGGCCTTTACCTCGATATAGGACTCAACAAGGCCGCCGGAGAGGTTTTCAAGAAGGTACAGCCTCACAGTTCCGCTAATTCCGTCCAAGGTATCGTGATTGAGAGGGTATATCCCGGAGCCGGTTTTCAAGTACCCTTCGCCAAAAAGTGAGCCCCACTGATCCACGGTGCTGTCTCCAAAAAGGAGCACCGACGACGGTGAATTACAAACCCGTGCAGAGGTAATGCGTAAACTGACGTCCTCATTGAGGCTCCTGCGGTCTACTCTCAGATCCACCCTGGACACAAGCCTCTCCAAGGGCACTTCAAGCTTTCCGTCGGCACCCGCAACCGCCAAAGGAACATACGCCGCCATGGGGATGCCGGCTTCAAATTCGTCCGGGTACGCCAGGTGGAACCTATACTCCAGAGCCTCCTGGGATGAGCCGAACTTAAGTTCATATCCAAGATTGGCCGCCGCGAAAACCATGTAAGGGCTGTCCTTGAGAAGCCTTGCCTTCAAGGAAGGGACTTCTCCGCGGTACTCCCTTCTTGGGACATACACGCTTGCCTCCAGAAGGCCGAAACTATTGTATACCAGGATATTGTAGTCGGAAACAAGGTTGTCGTCAGGGTCGCCTGATCGCGTGTGTGCTCCAGGGGGTAGAAGGGATATGGAAACTTCTCCGCCCAAAGGCTCCTCCACACGCGAACATGCGGCCACAAGAACAACTATTAATAACCATCTTACGCCTCGTCCCGTCATCAGAAAATCTCCTCTCTTTGATCATACATGTCCCAGGGGCTGCAAACGCCGCTAATGGTAATCATATCGGCCGAAGCCGGGATGTCCGGGTCCGGCGTGCCCATTTTCCTAAGCGTAACGTCAAGGGAGTAGGTTCTCCCCGCGCGAAGCCCCGGAAGTTCTATCGGGTAATAGCATAGGCGCTCCCCCACATACCCTTCAAGCACTATCCGGGTTACAGGACGGCCAAGCGATGCGGAATCGGCCTCATTGGCGTAGCACCAGAACTCTTTTTCGGCCATGACCGTCTGCCTCCAGACATTCCCCACCCCGGCCTGGAGAAGCATCTCCGGACGGGGAAATGCCATTACGGCCGCGCTGTCCAGCCAGCCCTGGTTTACTGTGGATACGGGAATTCCCGCATACGGGCCGAAAGGCCTTGACTCCACGCCGGCGTACTGCAAATATATAAGGGTGTTGTCAAAGCTCCAGCCCGTGTACGGGGTTCCGGAAAAATCGCAGGAAATGGAGCGTAGCACAAGCTTCACGAGCGAGGAACTCATCTGGAGGTCTACCACGCGGGATATTCCGTCTTCAAGCACCTTCTCCCCTGCAAGAAGCGGCCTCTCCGGCGAATCCTCCTTCAGGGAAAAGCTGTATTTGGAGAGGTCGGCATAGGTGCGAACCCCTGCCCAGGTCATGGCGCTGCCGGAATTCACCGACAACGCTGCCACTCTCTTCACCCCCACCGACGACAGCGCATGCATGGTGTCGTCGGCCCTCAGGCGCTGGTAAGAGTCCAGGTACTGTGGAGAGAGGGTGTCAAAGAAGAATACATCTATATAACCTGCAGGTGCCGCCTTCCTCAGCGGAGCGTGCATGGGGGTACAGGAAAAAAAGGCCGGACACTGCAAGAGAGCAGCCAATATTGCCGCAGACACGCGGCCAGCAATACAAATAGAAAAGACAACGGTTGAAAGGAAAGACATCCGGCCTGTATTTTTGGATTTTGACATTTCGGGCAAATCTTCTTGTGGTCCGGATGCAAAACTATCTGCCGCAAAGGCACAATGCAAGAATCCTGCGAAAAAAAGTGTTGTTTCACAGGAAAACTTATAAAATATTTACGTTTCTAAGGATGAATCCTAAAGAAAATTCATGTTTCCAAGGCAAATTTTAAGGGATTCGGTCCAGTATGGGATACGGATTCCGAAGGTTTCCTTGATCTTTGTCTTGTCCAAAACCGAATAAGGGGGCCTTGTAACCTTTGAAGGGAACTCGTCTGAATGGCAGGGCAGGATGCTGCAGGAAGTATGCCCGGAGTACTCCGCGATTGCCTTGGCAAAGTCGTACCAGGAGCATACGCCTTCGTTGGAGTAGTTGTAGATATTGTCATTTCTACCGAGCGAAGCGCGTGGAGAAATCTCATCTTTGAGGACGGTGAGAATGACCCCGGCAAGGTCGCGGGCATAGGTGGGCGTGCCAACTTGGTCGAAGACAACCTTGAGCTGAGGCCTTGAAGCGGTGAGATCCAGCATGGTTTTCACAAAGTTCTTCCCGTACTCGCTGTAAAGCCACGCAGTGCGTATTATGACATGGCGTACTCCTGTGCGGAGAATGGCCTCCTCCCCGTGAAGTTTGGTGAGGCCGTAAACGCCCGTAGGAGTGCCTTTCATATCTTCGCGGCACGGAGTATTGTAGGCTTCCTTGCCGAATACATAGTCCGTGGAAATGTGGACAAGAAGCCCACCCACCTCCTTCATTGCCACGGCAAGGTTCTCCACCGCCTTTGCATTGAGGAGTTCGGCCAGTTCAAAATTGTCCTCTGCGGCCTCCACGTTGGTGTATGCGGCGCAGTTGACAATGGCCTCTATGCCTTCGGAGGCCACAATCTTACGTATTGCCTGGAGGTCCGTGATGTCAAGTTCCTCAATGTCTGTGTATACAAACCCCTCGGGTGACAAGTCACGGATAGATTTTCCACGCTGGCCGTTGGCTCCGGTTACAAGAACTTTCATTTGGCGTAATAGTCTATGGAATAGTCAAAAAGGTCTGTTGCCTCGGAAAGAAGCGGATGATGCTTATCCTTCTCTGAAAGCAGAATTTGGGCCTCAGGGATGCCCCAGTCAATCCCAAGCGAAGGGTCACTCCAGGCAATGGCGCCTTCCTCCGAGGGAGCGTAAGGGTTGTCGCATTTGTACTGGAACACGGCCTCCGGGCTAAGCACGGCAAAGCCGTGGGCAAACCCCCGCGGAATAAAAAGCTGACGATGGTTTTCTCCGGAAAGAAGGCAGGCGACGTGACGGCCGAACCACGGGGAGCCGCGCCTGATATCTACGGCCACATCCAGCACGGAGCCGCTCACGACCCTCACAAGTTTGCTTTGGGAGTACTTCCCCTTCTGGTAATGCAGGCCGCGGATGACACCGTAGGAACTTTTGCTTTCATTGTCCTGCACAAACTCTACGGGCCTTACGGCCGAAGAGAAATCCCGCAGGCTCCAGCTCTCCATGAAATATCCGCGGGAGTCCCCGAACACACGGGGCTCCAGGATTACCACGCCGGGAATATCTGTAGCAATAACATCTATCATTTCAGGGTGCAAATATAATCATAAAAAGAAAGACGGCGTTCCACCATCTCAAGGGGATTGGAAAGCGCCTGCATTTTCTCATAGGCCGACTTTGTGATGCTCCTCTGGAGCTTTTTATCGGAGGCGAGGACCGCAATCCGGGAGGCCATCTCCACAGGGTCGTCGGCAATTATGCAGTCTTTCCCGTTTTCAAAGACCTGGCCCTCGATGCCCTTGGAGGTAATCACAACCGGCGACGAGCCCATGATGGCATCCGAAACCTTCATGCGCATGCCGCTGCCAATACGAATGGGGGCTATTGAAATCTTGCCGTTTACAAAATCCTGGATATTGGGAACAAAACCGCAGAACACAAGTTCCGGATTTTCCCCGGAAAGCTTCTTCTTGGCAGCCTTGTCCCATTCTCCCGTTATATAAATCTTGACTCCGGGAAGTTTGGGCCGAAGCCTTGGAAGGACATTTTCGCAGAACCAGAACATTCCGTCCATGTTGGGATAATGGGAACTGCTTCCCACAAAGACAAGGTCCGTGGAGCATTCCTTGAAAGGCTTTACGGCCGACATCTTGACTATGGCGGGAGAGACATAGATTCTTGAAGGATCCAGGTACTCCGAAAGAATGGCGCGGTCTGTCTCCGTGAGGGTTATCACGTGGTCGAATCTTCTGAGCATCCCTATTTCAAGGTCCATTTCCTTAGCTACGGCCACGCGGTCGTAGAGCGTGGGATTCTCCATGAGGGAAATCTCATTTTGGTTACGGATGAACCTGATTTCATGGTGCACGAACACCTTCTTCACATTATCCGGAAGGAAGTACACCACGGGCAGGGACTCGTAGAATTCGGCCTGAATTAGGTCGAAATGCTCCTCTGAGGTTATCTTGGCAACATATTCATAGAACTCTATGTCCCGGAGCCTCATTGCTTCGCGCCACGGGATGGTGGTGCGGCTCCGGAGCATGGCTGCCATGGGGTCCGACTCAGGGATTCGGCAGAAAAACCTGAGCCGCTTATTCTTGGAGTACGGGAAGGTTATGAACCTTACCCCAGGAAGCGCCTTCCTGAGCTCCTCAAGTGGAATGCGTACGGAATCCTTGCGGATATCGCCGCGGGCGATAACCGTAACCTCGTGGCGCTTTGCCATGGCGCTTAACATGGAGAAGACGGCCTGGTTGCCGCCGGAATCCAGCGGGAACGGGATGTATGGCGTCAGGATAAGGATCTTCATCTAAAGGATATTGTTTACAAGGATTTCAAACGCGCGCCTGCGGTCTGTGACGGCTAATGCCCTGAAAAGCCGCACAAGGTTTTTCCGGGTGAACTTTCCGCCGAAAGAGTACTTGAGATTGGTGCTTATGAAAATGCGAAGGGCCCGGCGGTATTCATTGTCCGGGACTCCCTTATATTCCTTTGAAAGCCAGGTGACAAACTGGATGAGGGCCTCCATCTTGATATCCTCCAGGCCGCCGCTGTTGGAGATGTTCACGCCGTCAGCGTTTCTCCACAGAACCGGAGCGCCCTCCAGATTGACTATGGCGCCGGCCTTGGAAGCATATGAGTACCAGGACGCTATGTCCGAGCACCATGCAAGCGGGAAATGCACCATGGGGACTTCCCGGAAAAGACGCCTGGAGAAGATGTACTCGCAGGCGGCCGAAGGCCTGTGGCCGGCAAGATACCCCTTGAGATAGTCTTCCGCAGTGGTTTTTGGGGCCGAAAAGCTGGTATGGACAAACTGGATGTTTCCGTCGCTGTCAACAGTGTCCAGAGGGAAACGGAAGAACTCTCCGCCGCCGGGAAGGGCCGCGTGGAAGCGCTCCACGGCATCCGGGGGCATGACGTCGTCGTCGGAGAAAAGATATATCCAGTTTTCATTTTCCACAAGGCCCATGCACCTTTCCCACTGCCCCACAAGGTCCTTTCCTCCAAGGTTGTCCGGGAAACGGTGATACACTAGCGGAAACCGGCCTTCATACGGGGCCAGGACACTCTTGACATCGTGGGGGGAGGCGTCGTCACCCACATACAGCACAAAATCCCGGTCTGTCTGGGCGGCGATGCTCCTGAGGGCAAGGTCCAGAAAGGCAGGTTTATATGCCGGAATGACTATTGCAAGAGTGTTTCCCACAGTTTTTTAATAATGGAATTTAACAAAAGTACCTATTTAAATTGTACAAAGCAAAACTTTTGGGGCATTTTCTGATTTTTCTCACTATTTTTGTACTCATGAAGCCTTTGCTAGTAATCTTCCACCTGTTTTACCCGGACCAGTTAAACTGGTTCCTGGAAAAACTGTCAAATATAAACGGCTGCCAATGGGACCTCATTGTAACGGGTCCTCCCAAAAGCAAAGAAACAAAGGAAGCCATCCTTTCATTGAAGCCCAATACCGTGTTCCATGACACAGAAAATGTAGGCTACGACATCTGGCCCTTCTTTTCGGCCCTCAAGACAATTGACATAGAAGATTACTCCTGCATCGTCAAACTCCACACAAAAAAGCCAAACTTCAACCGGACCATTCATCTTGGAGGGCTGCGCCTGAGAGGCTACAAATGGCGGGATGTCATGGTAAACGCCTTCCTAAAAGATTCCGGCAGGTTTTCAAAGGCCATGAAAATCATGGAGGACAACCCGAAGGTTGGAATGATTTGCAGCCGGGAACTCTACACGGGCCTGGACTTTCAGGAAGACAAGGAAGCTCTTGACCTCGAGATGGAAAGAATCGGCCTCAACACCCCTGAGAGGAGGTTTTGCGTTGGAACAATAATGCTGCTGAGGGCCGAAGTCCTATCTTCCTTCCCTCTTTCAAAAATCAGCGCCTCCATGTTCCCTCAGGAAAGTGAAAGCGATTCCGGCGGCACCATAGCCCATGTCTACGAACGCATCCTGTCGCTTCTTGCCCCTGCAGGCGGCTACAGTGTCTGTACGCTCAGTTCCGTCCCCGGCTATGAACTCAGGATGAAAATCCGGGGCATGGTAAAACCTGTGGGCACATTCATATTCAACATAGACAGGGAGGGTCCGGAAAGAGTGAAGTACCTCACCGTTTTCGGCATAAAAATCAAACTTGCCCGATGAAAATCTTCTACCTTGCAAATACCATCTACAATTCGGCCGGCATGGAGAGGGTGCTTATCACAAAAGCCAACCTCCTTGCTTCTGAATACGGATATGACGTGGTAATTGTCACCAATCACCAGAAAGGGAGGCCCACTTTTTTCCCCCTGGACCCTTCAGTACGCCACATAGACCTTGACGTGAACACCCACCTCCCCTGGACCATGCCTCTGTACATGCGCCGCCTGGAGGCCCTGATAGAGAAAGAAAAACCGGACATCGTAGATTCCCTTTGCTTCAGGGAACTGACATATATGCCCCGCCTCAAGGGAGACTGCATCAAGATGGCCGAATTCCATTTCTCCCACGAGACATACAAGATAAAGGGCCAGTTCATAAAGCTCAAACGCTACGAAAAGGCGGTTGGAAAGCTGGACTGCTTTGTCACTCTTACAAAAGAAGACAAGGCAGCGTGGGCTCCTTATTGCAAGCATCTTGAGCAGATATACAACCCCACCGCATATACGCCCGGAGAACTAGCCCCTCTTGAGAACAAGCGCTGCATCAGCGGAGGCCGGTTTGAAAAACAGAAGAACTATGGGGAGATGATCCGCGTGTGGAAAATAGTCCATCAGAAGCACCCGGACTGGATACTTGACCTATACGGGAACGGCGATGGCAAAAGAAAAATCCGGGCGATGGTAAAGCGTGAAGGCCTTCAGAACTCCGTTTTCATTCATCAGGCCACCAAAGACATTAAAAGCAGAATGATGGAGAGTTCCATCTATCTCATGACCTCACTCTACGAAGGCTTCCCAATGGTGCTTGTGGAAACTGCCGCAATCGGCCTTCCATGCGTAGCCATGAGTTGCCCGTGCGGCCCCGGAGAATTCATAGAGGACGGCGTGAACGGTTTTACAGTCCAACCCGGCGACACCGCCGGCATGGCCGAAAAAATATCCAGACTCATGGAGGACAAGGCCCTCAGACAGTCCATGGGAAGGGAAATAAACCGGAAAGCCGGAGACTATACCCCGGAGATTATAATGCCGCAGTGGGATTCGCTGTTTAAAAGGCTGGTTTCAGAAAAGGATATTCCCGGAAAAGGGAACGGTCATAGCGGATAGCCCTCCACCAGGCCTTCCGAAGGATGTCCTTCCCCACAATCTCTATCTCAGGA
>JAFVDC010000182.1 GCA_017478685.1 Bacteroidales bacterium
ACAAGAGGGCCCAGAGGGGAATCGGCTATCTTCCCCAGGAGGCTTCCGTATTCCGTCAGATGAGTGTTGAAGACAACATCATGTCCGTCATGGAGGTGTCGGACTCAACAAAGGGAATGACAAAGGCCCAGAGGATAGAGCGCATGGAAAGACTCATTGACGAGTTCAATCTTTCCAAGGTGCGCAAATCCCGCGGCATCCAGCTCTCCGGCGGTGAGCGCCGCCGCTGCGAGATTGCCCGCGCCCTTGCCGTAGACCCCAAGTTCATTCTCCTGGACGAACCCTTTGCAGGAGTTGACCCCATTGCCGTGGAGGACATCCAGTACATTATCGCAAAACTCAAGTACCGCAATATCGGCGTCATCATCACGGACCACAACGTTGGTGAAACCCTTGCCATCACAGACCGCGCATACCTCCTCTATGAGGGTGTCATCCTTCAGGCCGGCACCCCTGAAGAACTTGCCGCAGACGAAGACGTCCGCACCAAGTACCTTGGCTCCGGCTTTATTCTCAAACGCTCCAAGAGCGTGGAGAGAGCCCGCGCGGAGGTGGAACATGAACACCACGTTTAAGTTTGGCACACCTCTTGTATTAACTATGGCCGGTTAGTTTTAAGTTGGTTTAGTTAATATTTGGCAAAAGAAAAGGGTTGGCTCACAAAGAGTCAACCCTTTCTTTGTTCCGTATATGTTATAGAGCCTCCAGCGCTTTTGTTACAGTGTAGTCTACGGGAAGATAGTACTTGTAGAACGCATTTTCCCCAAGTTTTGAATACCGGGCTATAAGGGCGTGAAGCTGGGGCACAAGATAAGGAGCGGTTTCATCCCATTCGGCCTCGGTGCAGGTGATGCCCTCTTTTTTGGTGAAAGCGGGGAATTCAACTTTAAGGTTGAGCCCATTCAGGAAACGGTCCATAGCGGCATAAGTGTCTATGCTCCTTATTTTTGCGGCGTGACGGTCAAACATGGCCGAAGCGAATCTCATCTGGGCGGCTTTCTTGTTGCACTCTATGAAGTACGCAGATGCCCTTGTGGTGTCCATCGGCACAAAGACATCCGGCATTATGCCTCCGCCGCCATAAACCAGGCGGCCGCTGCGGGTGCGGTGGACATCCGTGGAGTCAAGCTTCACGCTGTCGGCGCTGAACACCTCCCCGTCCATGTAGCGCATGTAGATGTCGTAGTTGTAATTGTCCTCTGCCCCGTAGGGCTTCTGGATGCACCTGCCGGAAGGGGTGTAATACCTTGCCACCGTGAGACGGAGGCCGGAGCCGTCAGAGAACACGAAAGGCTCCTGCACAAGGCCCTTTCCAAAGGAACGGCGCCCTATGATGGTTCCGCGGTCGTTGTCCTGCACCGCCCCGGCAAAGATTTCAGAGGCCGATGCCGAATTCTCGCTGATGAGGACGCTGAGGCCGATATCCCCGAGGTCTCCCCTGCCATCGGCCCGGAAAACTTCACGGGAACGGTGACGGCCTTCCATATATACTATGGTGTCTCCGCGGGAGAGGTAGTCGTTGGAGACAAGGAGGGCCTGGTCAAGGTAACCGCCGGAATTGTCGCGGATGTCAAAGACAAGGTGGCGCATGCCCTCTTCCTTGAGTTTAAGGGCGGCCTTGTGGCATTCCTCGTAGGTGGTGCGGGAGAATTTCCCAAGGCGGAGGTACCCCACGGTATCGGAGAGCATGAATGCGGCATCCACGCTATGCACGGGGATTTTCCCGCGGGTTATCTCAAAGGGGATTATTTCTTTCTGCCTCTGGACGGTTATGGTGACCTTCGTGCCAGAGGGGCCCTTTATCCGGCGCACCATGCTGTCCTGGGGGAACTTCACGCCGGCAATAACCTTGTCGTCCACTTTGAGGAGCCTGTCTCCTATCACCAGGCCCACTTTCTCCGAGGGGCCGCCAGGGATAACCTCCAGCACTATTGCAGTGTCGTTGGGGACATTGAACTGTATGCCGATTCCGTCGAAATTCCCGGCAAGTTCCTCTTCGGAGGCGTTGCGCTCCACGGGAGGCATGTACACGGAATGGGGGTCCAGACGGGAAAGGGCGGCGGCAACTGCGGCATCAGTTACGGCAGTGCGGGAAAAAGTGTCCACGTAATTTCCCTCAACCACCTGCAGGATGGCGTTGAGTTTCTGCCAGTCCCGGTACTTTGTGGCAATCATGTGCTGGGACTCCCGGTAACGCACCACAGTAAGAGTAATGAGGGCGCCGAAAATGACGCCCACCACTATCTGAAGAATCTGAACTGTCTTTTTACTCATTGCCTTTCTGCTGAACTTGAATACCGGCCCGTTTGAGAAGGTCTATGCCATCCGTGAGACGGTAGGCGTCACGGTAAACCACGCGGCTTATGCCGGACTGGATTATGAGTTTGGCACATTCGGCACAGGGGGAAGCAGTCACGTAAAGGGTTGCGCCTTCCGAACTGTTGCCGCTTTTGGCGACCTTGGTGATGGCATTGGCCTCCGCGTGAAGGACATAGGGCTTGGTGACGCCGTTTTCGTCTTCGCAGATGTTCTCGAAGCCGGAGGGCGTGCCGTTGTAGCCGTCAGAGATGATGGTGCGGTCCTTCACAAGGAGGGCTCCCACCTTGCGGCGCTTGCAGTATGAGTTCTGGGCCCATACTTCGGCCATCTGAAGGTAACTGGTGTCGAATTTTGTGTTGTCCATTTTCTAGTTACGCTGATAGAGGTAACGCTTGATGCTCTTCTTGGGGGTGCGCTCGAAGTCTTCGGGCATCAGTTCTATCTTCCTGATCTGGGAATAGACAGGAAGTTCCTTGTTTATTTCCGGGAGAAGGTCCATGATGCGCTTCTTGAATTCGTGCCTGGGATAGCCGTCAAGCTCTCCCTGGTGCCAGTCCGGGTAAATGAGGGCGGTGAGGCCGCCGTCATCCTCTACAACAAGGGAGTCTACCACATAATTGAAGTTGTTGATGGTTGCCTCAAGTTCTTCGGGGTAGATGTTCTGGCCGGAAGGACCAAGCACCATGCACTTGGAGCGGCCGCGCAGGAACAGGTAGCCGTCCTGGTCCAGGACGCCCATGTCTCCGGTGCGGAACCAGCCGTCATCCGTAAAGGAAGCCTTTGTGGCGTCTTCGTTCTTGTAGTAACCGAGGCACACGTTGGGGCCTTTCACCTGAACCTCTCCGGGTACGTTCCGGGGATCCGGGGAATCTATGCGGATTTGCATGTTGAGGGCGGCACGGCCGGCGCTTCCCACCTTCACCTTGTCCCAGTGGGCATAGCCGATGATAGGGGCGCACTCTGTCATGCCATAGCCGACGGTAGAGTGGAAGCCTATCTTGTGGAGGAATTTCTCTACCTCCGGGTTGAAGGCCGCTCCGCCAAGGATAACTTCCTCGAACTTGCCGCCGAAGGCGCTGGTGAGCTCCGTGCAGAACTTTTTCTCGATGGCAGGGCCAAGCACGGGGATGCGGCGGTAGTATTTGGTTTTGTCGATGAGCGGTTTGAGCTTGGTCTTGTAAACCTTCTCTATCACCAGAGGCACCGCAATGATGATGTCCGGGTGAATCTCCTGGAATGCCTGCATGATGATCTTGGGGCTGGGGACGCGGCTTAAGAAGTGCACGTGCATGCCGATAGTCATCTCGAAGAGGAACTCGAACATCATGCCGTACATGTGGGCCGAAGGAAGCATGGAAACCACGTTCATGCCGGCCTTGAGCATGGGGCAGGCGTCCTCTGCGGCAAACTGGATGTTTGAATACAGGGCCCTGTAGGGCAGCATTACGCCCTTGGAGAAGCCGGAAGTGCCGGAGGTGTAGTTGATGATGGCAAGTTCTTCCGCGCTGTCCTCATAGTAATTTACGTCTTCTGGCTCAAAGTTGTTTGGATACCTGTGGCCGAATTCCTCGTTGAGGTGCTCCCTCACGGCTGCAAGTTCCTGTGACTTGGCATGGAGGAACTTGAAGGTGTTGATCTGGACCACAACGGAGAGGTCCGGCATTTCTTCGGCAACCAATCCCTCCCAGATTACGTCATCTACAAACAGGACGCGGGCCTCGGAGTGGTTTACAAGGTAGTGGATATTGCCGGGCTTGAACTCATGAAGTATGGGAACGGCCACGGCGCCGTAGGTTATGGCTGCCAGGAAACTCACGCCCCAGTTGGCCTGGTTGCGGGAGCAGATGGCCACTTTGTCTCCTTTCTTCAGGCCGCACTGCTCAAAGGCTATGTGAAGCTTGGCAATTCTGCGGGCGACGTCACGGTAGGCCAGGGTCATGCCCTGGTAGTTGGTGACGCAGGGGCGGTCCCAGTTACGGACCATGCTTTCCTGAAGGATTTTGTTTACAGATTTGAATTCCATATATGGACAGGTGTAGGTTTTAGTTCAACTTAAAGTCTCTTTCACGGCCGTCGTAGCATTCGGCACTTATTCCCTTGGAAGTTATGGTAAGCTTTGAATCCGGCTTTATCATCTTGCCGCCTTCCCCGCTTACAAGAGGATCTCCGCCCTCGAAGGGATAGACAAGGGTGCGGACAGAGGTGCGCACGGCCCAGAAACGTTTCTCCTTCACTTCAAGGAGTTCCGGAAGATTCTTTACGGTTTCCGGTGCTTTTATGCCCTTCCAGCCTTCCGGCTTTTTGCCGTGGAGGTTGTAGCGCTCAAGGGTATTGTCCTTGTGAAGCACCATTACGGTATAGCCGCCGGCGCCGGTGAAATCATAGACATCAGGGCCAAGGAGTATCTCCTTCCCCATCTCTACGGGGAAACCGTTTACCCAGTGGCCAAGACGGTCCAGGAGGTAGAGCTTGCTTCCGGAGGCAAACAGGAACTGGATTTTGCCGTTTGCAAAGTAGTCCACGTTCTGCACCCTGCCGCAAAGGGAGCCCTTGAACGGTATGCCCCAGACGCCCTTGCCGTTTTCGTCGTTGAGGCATATGGCGCCGTGGGAGTTCTGGTAAAGGTGGTTGGTTTTGCCGGTAGTGTAGTTCTTTACGGGGAAATACCCAGTGGGAACGACAACCGTGGTATCTCTTTCAAGCACCTGGACCTTGGTGCCCTTGAGGGCACGCTTGTCAAGGCGTATGGTCATGGAAGGAAGTGCTCCGGAAAAGTCGGCCTGGACAAATGCAGAGGCATAACCGGCGCCCTTTGCGAAGGCCTCGATGGGAGACGCCAGGCGGGAACTTAGGATGTCCGTAACAACGGAAGGTTCGTCGGAAATGGAAGCGTAGGCCACAAAGCCCTTGGGAGCCGGTACAGAGGCATCCGAGAGGCGGTCCTTGAGGGTGTAGCCAAGGAACTCCTTGTCTTCAAAGGCCTGAATTGAAGGAGAGTCTCCAAAAAGCACCCATTTTGAATTCACGGAGGCATATGAGCTGTCCTCTACTGCAAATTCGTCACCGAAAACCTGTGCCAGGCAGCCCCTGTAGGGGTTGGGCTGCTCTTTGCCAAGTTTAAGGTCCTTGCCTGAGCGAAGAAGCAGGACCTCATGCTTCACGCCGTCTTCGGCACGGAAAGAAGCCCTTACAATTTCCTTGGGCTGAAGGCTCTTTATCCATTCCTCCACGGTGATGTCACCGGCGGGGCGTGCCTTGAGGGCCTTTGTGAATGCATTGAGATGGCCGATTCCGTCTTCATAGGACCTTCTGGAGGCAATTACTCCTGCAATGTCCTGGACGGGGAAACTGACGGCGGTACCTGCAAAGTACGGCAGGGCCTCCGGGAAGAGGGCGTCCTGGGCGCCATGGCCCTTGAAAGCCTTGAACCAGCTGCCGGAAGCTGTGCCTTCCGTGCTAATTCCTTTTATGGTAATGTTGTCTTCTTCAGGGACTTGTATGTTCCATGCGCTCCAGGGGGCAAGGTCCTTGACAAAGCCGGCCTTTGTGCGGATTTGCCTTGAGGCATATACGTCCGTGATTTTGGGAGCGTGAGAGTGGTTTACAAGAACAAGCGCGGCGCCGGACACGCTGGGAAGAAGGCTCTGAAGGCTCTTGGAGCCCATTATGGAGGTGCCTTCCTCAAGGTTGCGGGCCGAAGCGTTGACAAATGTCTCCGAGCGCGATGCTATCACATATCCGTCCTTTTCCCTCAGTTTGAGACCTGCTGCGGCGGCCCTCACCTTTGTTACGGAATCGGCCGCCTGCATTTCCGCGGCCACAAGAGGGACCAGCGAACCGCTGTTATGGAGGGAAACGGCCATCCTGTTACGGCTTATCTGACGAAGGAAGTCCATGAAAGCCGGGCTGTCCGGAGCCAGGGCGGCGGCAATGAGGCCGGTAGAATCGGCCAGCACTTTTGCGGCCTTTGAGGAGCCGTCAAATACAAATACGGCCACGGCGTCCGAGGGAATTGCGCCAAGGATTGTCCAGTCCGAGGAAAGCTGAGTGCGAGATTCCCCTTTAGAGGGGGAATACAGCCGGGAAACGGCAAATGCTATTCCCGCAAGAAGAATGGCTACGGCCGTTACGGCCACTATGGTAAACCTTTTTCCCATATCTTGCAAAGTTAGCATATTTTCGGGAATCCTACAAACTTGTCAGCATTTCCACTCCCCCACCCTTTCCGGCCACATTTTTGGCGTTTATCGTGGCCGGGCGGGCGATTTTGCGTGGTTCGTCCACGTTTTTGGCGTTTTTCGTGGCCGGGTGGCCGAATTTGCGCGTCTCGTCCACGTTTTCGGCGTTTTTCGTGGCCGGGTGGCCGAATTGCCGCGGTTCGTCCACGTTTTTGGCGTTTTTCGTGGCCGGACGGCCGATTTGCGCGCCTGAAACCGCGTTCTAGCGGGCCCAGACCT
>JAFVDC010000183.1 GCA_017478685.1 Bacteroidales bacterium
CCTTCGCGGTTTCGGCCCGGAAAACCTTGTGCCGGATTTCTATGCTTCGGCCCTCTCCCACCCCGTGAAATTCATCAGGGAGTATTTCCGCTTCGACCTTAATTTGAGGAACGCCAAGGTGCGTTACCTCAACAGGCAGCTTGGAAGGGCCCAGGAGCAGGATGTCATGGACGGCAAAGGAGATGAAATTGAAGTGGAAGGCCTTGACATAGACCTCTACCGCTTCAGGGGCGGGGAATTCCAGCAGGCCGAAAAAGTGGAAAGCGCCCTGGCGCTTCCAAGCCTCCTGGACCGCGAACAGGCCCTCGACGACATCACCTGGGAAACCGTGGACTCCCTTGCCACCTTCCATTACTTTGACCTTACCGCAGTGCTTGCATATGTGGCAAAACTCCACATTGTAAACCGCTGGCTGGCTCTGGACAAGGAAAGGGGCATGGAGCGCTTCAGGCAGCTTGTGGCCGAAGTCCGCGGCTCATTCAAAGGAGTAGAATACAAAGAAAAATAAACATATATGAAAACTAAAGGAATAGTAAAAGGAATCGTCTCCAACCTTGTCACCGTAGAGGTGGACGGCCCCGTTTCCGAAAATGAAATCTGCTACATCACCTCCGAAGGCGTGAAACTCATGGCAGAGGTCATCAAGGTAAACGGCAACATGGCCTCCGTGCAGGTATTTGAGAGCACCCGCGGCGTCAAGGGAGGCAACGAGGTAGAGTTTGAGGGCCGAATGCTTGAGGTCACCCTTGGCCCAGGCCTGCTTTCCAGCACCTACGACGGCCTCCAAAACGACCTCACCACAATGACAGGCGTTTTCCTCAAAAGAGGCGAATACACAGACCCCCTGAACCGTGAAAAACTTTGGGACTTCACTCCCCTTGCAAAGCCCGGAGACACCGTCATCGCCGCCGACTGGCTTGGAGAGGTGAAGGAAGGATGGCTTCCCCACAAAATCATGGTCCCCTTCAGCTTCAAGGGATCGTTCACGGTGGAATCCATCAAGGAGGCCGGAGAGTACAACGTAGACACCGTAATTGCAGTCCTCAGGAATGAGGAAGGCGAGAAGGTGAACGTAACCATGACCCAGAAATGGCCCGTGAAGGTTGCCATCAAGGGTTACAAGGAAAAACCACGTCCCAACAAGATAATGGAAACCGGTGTCCGCGTCATCGACACCCTCAACCCCATAGCAGAAGGCGGCACCGGCTTTATCCCCGGCCCCTTCGGCTGCGGCAAAACCGTCCTGCAGCACGCAATTGCAAAGCAGGGAGACGCCGATGTCATTGTGATGGCAGCCTGCGGTGAGCGCGCCAATGAAGTTGTGGAAATCTTCACGGAGTTCCCGGAGCTCATAGACCCCCACACCGGCCGCCACCTCATGGAGCGCACCACCATCATCTGCAACACCTCCAACATGCCCGTTGCAGCCCGTGAGGCCTCCGTCTACACCGCCATGACCATCTGCGAATACTACCGCGCAATGGGCCTCAAGTGCCTCCTTCTCGCAGACTCCACTTCCCGCTGGGCACAGGCCCTCCGTGAAATGAGTAACCGCATGGAGGAACTCCCAGGCGCAGACGCATTCCCCGTAGACCTTTCGGCCATCATCTCCAACTTCTATGCACGCGCAGGCATGGTGGTCCTCAATAACGGCCAAACCGGAGCAGTCACTTTCATCGGCACGGTATCTCCCGCCGGCGGTAACCTCAAGGAGCCCGTCACGGAAAGCACCAAGAAGGCCGCACGCTGCTTCTACGCCCTGGAGCAAAACCGCGCAGACCAGAAGCGCTACCCCGCCGTGGGTCCCCTGGAGTCCTATTCCAAGTATCTCGACTACCCCGAAATCCGGGAATACCTGGACAAGACCGTAGAGCCCGGCTGGACAGACAAAGTGCTTACCGCCAAGAACATCATCCGCCGCGGCAAGGAAGCCTCCGAGCAAATCAACATCCTTGGAGACGACGGCGTGCCCATGAGCTACCACGTGAGTTTCTGGAAGAGCGAACTCGTAGACTTCGTAATCCTGCAGCAGGATGCCTTTGACGCCATTGACGCCCTGTGCCCCATCGAGCGCCAGCGCTACATGCTGGACCTTGTCCTTGACATCTGCGCCCGCGACTACGACTTCGAGGACTTTGAGAAGTGCCGCGAGTTCTTCAAGACACTCATCAACGAACTCCGCCAGATGAACTATTCGGCCTACGAATCAGAGCAGTTCAAGGCCTACAACGACACCGTACAGAAAATGATTGCATAGCCTTATGAACAAAGCATACCAAAAAGTATATACAAAACTGGAAGGCATCACTAAGGCCACGGTTTCCCTTAGGGCCAAAGGCGTTTCCAACGACGAACTTGCCGTTGTGGGCGGCCGCCTTGCCCAGGTGGTGCGCATCAAGGGAGAGGTCATCACCCTGCAGGTATTCTCCGGCACCGAAGGCATCCCCACCAACGCAGAGGTAACCTTCCTCGGTGAGCCCCCCACCCTCAAAGTATCCGACTCCCTTGCCGGAAGGTTCTTCGACGCCTACGGCCATCCCATTGACGGCGGCCCGGAAATCGAAGGCGAGGAACGTGAGATCGGCGGTCCTTCCGTGAACCCCTACAAGCGCCGTCAGCCCTCACAGCTCATCCCCACCGGCATTGCAGGCATCGACCTCAACAACACCCTTGTCTCCGGCCAGAAGATCCCCTTCTTCGCAGACCCTGACCAGCCTTACAACCAGGTCATGGCCGATGTCGCCATCCGCGCAGACGTTGACAAGATCATCCTGGGCGGAATGGGCCTCACCAACGACGACTACCTTTATTTCCGTCACAGATTCGAGGAAGCCGGCGCCCTTGACAAGATCATCTGCTTCATCAACACCACGGAGAATCCTCCCGTAGAACGCCTCCTGGTACCGGATATGGCCCTTACCGCGGCCGAATACTTTGCCGTGGACAAAAACGAGAAAGTGCTGGTGCTCCTGACCGACATGACCCTCTATGCCGATGCCCTTTCCATTGTGTC
>JAFVDC010000184.1 GCA_017478685.1 Bacteroidales bacterium
GGCAAATCCATCATCAACCCCCGTCAGATTGAGGTTGTGAATGAGGTATTTACGCCCACAGAAAAGGAAATCACCAAGGCCCGCACCGTTGTCGCCGCCATCAAGGAAGCCCAGGCAAAGGGCTCCGGCGTCATTTCCCTCAACGGCAAAATGGTAGACCGCCCGGTAGTTTTAAGAGCCGAAAGAACAATTGCCCTTGCAGTTGCAGCCGGCGTTATTTCTGAGGAGGAAGCGCTATGAGAAACTCAAAAGTAGTATCGCTGGAGGAGGCCATCAGGCGCTCCGGCCTTTCAGATGGCATGACCATCAGTTTCCACCACCATTTCCGCGGCGGAGACAAGGTTGTGAACATGGTTGTGGACAAACTTGCCCAGATGGGGTTCAAGGACCTCAAACTGGCGGCATCCAGCCTGTCCGATGTCCACAAACCGCTTATAGAACATATCCGTAACGGTGTCATAACAGGCATCTCTACTTCAGGCCTAAGGGGAGAGCTGGCCGATGCCATCTCCCACGGCCTCATGAAAGAGCCAGTTGTGTTCCGCTCCCACGGCGGCCGCGGCAGCGCAATCGCAAACGGAGAACTGAAGATTGATGTCGCCTTCCTTGGCGCATCGTCCTCCGACGAACTTGGCAACGCCTGCGGTTTCTCCCGCAGCGAAAACGCCAAGAGCATCTGCGGCTCGCTTGGTTACGCCCTCCCGGATGCCAGGTACGCAAAGCATGTTGTGGTTATTACAGACGACCTTGTGGAATATCCCAACATGCCCCAGAGCATTTCGGCCGCAGACGTAGAGTCAGTTGTGGTTGTAGAAAGCGTAGGGGACAGTTCCAAGATTTCTTCCGGAGCCATCCGTGACTCCAAGAATCCAAGGGATATCCTCCTTGCCAAACAGGCTGCAAAAGTGATAATTAACTCCGGTTACTTCAAGGATGGCTTCAGTATCCAGACAGGAACAGGTGGAGCCTCTCTTGCCGCCGTGAAATACATCAGCGAGGAAATGATCGCCCGCGGAATAAAGGCAAGTTTCGCCCTTGGCGGCATCACCGCCCACATGGTGAAGCTCCATGAGGAAGGCCTTATCGGCAAACTCATAGATGTCCAGTCCTTTGACAAGGTTGCGGCCGAATCCATCAAGACGGATCCTTTCCACCAGGAAGTTTCGGCCGTGGAATATGCTTCCGGAGAGCACCTTGGAAGTGCCACCCACGCTCTTGACATAGTGATCCTTAGCGCCCTGGAGGTAGACACCCAGTTCAACGTGAACGTGCTGGTGGGCTCCGACGGCATTATCCGCGGCGCCATCGGCGGCCACCAGGATACGGCCGCGGACAGCGCCCTCAGCATCATCGTGTGCCCGCTTCTCCGTGGCAGGATTCCATGCGTGGTGCCCAAGGTTACCACCCTCATCACTCCCGGAAAGTCCGTGGACGTTGTGGTTACCGAATACGGCATCGCCGTAAATCCCGGCCGTCCGGAGATCGCCGAAAAACTGCGTGAGGCAGGCCTGCACATTGTAGACATAAAGGAACTTGCCGCCAAGGCAACCTCCATTATCGGCACCCCTGATCCTCTTCCCTTCGGAGACAAGGTGGTGGGTGTAGTCATGAACCGCGACGGCTCCGTGCTGGACAAGATTTACAACATCAAGTGATAACGCTTCAGGAGCTTCTGGAAAGCCGCGATAAACGCGCAGCCCGTCAGGGAGAACTGCTTTCGCAGTATCCCGGGCGGGCGCTCGTTTGCCTGACGGTGCAGCTTCCGGGCCCTGAAAAACGCAATGTGAGCTCGCTTAAGATAGCCGCTGCTGCGGTGGAGGCCATAGAGAAGAGTTTCGGCCCGGAGTATAAGGAGCTCCGTGACCTTGAGACTGGCTTCGAGGGCTATTTCATTGTCCCTGAAAGCCCTCTTGAAGCCAAGAAAAAGGCTGTGGAAATAGAGGAAACGCATCCGCTTGGGCGCCTTATGGACATAGATGTCCCGGGGATGGACCGCGCTTCGGCCGGGCTTCCGCCAAGAAGGTGCCTCCTCTGCGACAATGAGGTCCGCTACTGCATGAGGGCAAAGAACCACACAAGGGAAGAACTGCTTGAAAAGATAGAGAAGTTATGCGAAGCTTACTGATACTTCTGATTGCGCTGCAGTCTGTACTGCCCCAGACCTCGGAGAAACTGGTCTATGAGGTAAGATACTGTCTTGGCGTCCTTAACACCAAAGTGGCAACCGGTACAATACCGCTTGTGCCGGATGTCTGGGAAGGCCGAAAAGCGCTCAGAAGTGACGCAAACATAAAGGTGCAGCCCATTTTCAGGCTGTTCCTCAAGGGCAGTTATTCGGCCAATCTGTATCTTGGAGCAGGGGACTTGAAGCCGCTCTATTACCGTTATGGCCATGAAAACGGCTTCAATGAGTGCAGGTACAGTGCCGACTCCGTCCATTTCCACAGGAACCACAAGACAAAAGGGATTCGGGATATAGCGCTTCCCAACGACGGCCGCACAATGGAAATCTTCTCCCTCCTTTTCTATTTCCGTGACCTCAATCTGGCCGCAGGGGAGTCCATAAACGCCAAGGCCTATTTGTCCGGCGGATTCCGGAACGTGCGCATTACGATGATCGGCACAGATACTGAGAGGTATCCGGGGCGTGAGGCCGATGCCTTTCTTATAGAAACACCAGAACAAGGACTCATGGAAAACGGAAGCGGGAATGTAATCCGGCTCTGGAGGTCCCGTAGAGGCACCAGGCCCGTGCTTGGAATAGAAGTTCCGCTCAGTACAGGTACAATGATAGCAAATTTGACAGATGAAATTTAGTAAACTTTCGGCAGAACAGATAGAACTGCTCCAGCAGCGCGGTTGCCGCGCCGAAGACTGGGGCACGGTTTATTGCAGTGATCCTGACTCCCTCAAGTACATCCGCGGAGTCCGCTTTTCCGGAACAGTGTGTTTTGGCAAGTTCTCGGAGGTGTTTATCCTTCCCGGAGGAGTAAAGAAACATTCCGGCCTCAGGGACTGCACGCTACACAATGTTACGGTAGGGGACGAATCCCTTGTGGAGAACGTCACCAACTACATTGCCAACTACGACATCGGCTCCCATACTTACATTGAGAACGTGGACCTCATTGTGAATGAGGGGCCTTCGGCATTTGGAAATGGCGTGGAGGTGTCCGTCCTCAATGAAACCGGCGGCCGTGAGGTGAAGATCTATGACCGCCTGAGCGCCCAGATTGCCTATGTGCTTGCAATGTACCGTCACAGGCCTGCCCTCATAGACCGCCTCAATTCAATGATAGATGAGTATGCGGCGTCCCAGACGTCGGAGCGCGGAAGGATAGGGGACTATGTCTCCATCCGTAACACGCGTCATATCAACGGTGTGCGCATAGGAGACTACGCCGTGATAAGCGGCACCAGCAGGCTCAGAAACGGAACGGTCCACAGCAATGCCTACGCTCCTGTCACCATTGCCCACGGGGTTATCGCCGACGATTTTATCATCTGCAGCGGCTCCCATGTGGCCGATAACACCACCATAGAACGCTGTTTCATCGGCCAGGCATGCCGCCTTGGCCACGGTTACAGCGCCTCCGACTCCCTGTTTTTCAGCAACTGCCAGGGAGAGAACGGAGAGGCCTGCGCCATCTTTGCGGGACCTTTCACTGTGACTCACCACAAGAGCACGCTCCTCATTGCGGGCATGTTCTCTTTCATGAACGCCGGCAGCGGCTCCAACCAGAGCAACCACATGTACAAGTTGGGCCCCATCCACCAGGGCATCCTGGAAAGGGGAGCCAAAACTGCGTCGGATTCCTACATCCTCTGGCCTTCCCGCGTGGGTGCTTTCTCGCTTGTGATGGGACGTCACGTAACGCACTCGGACACATCCCACCTGCCGTTTTCCTACCTCATAGAGCAGCAGAACACCACTTATCTGGTGCCGGGAGTGAACCTCAGAAGCGTTGGTACCGTGCGTGATGCCCAGAAGTGGCCCAAGCGTGACGGCCGAAAAGACCCGGACCGCCTGGACTGCATCAACTACAATCTCCTGAGCCCGTACACTATCCAGAAGATGTTCAAGGGCATAAAGCTCCTTAACAACCTTCTGTATTCCTCAGGAGAACTTTCCGACATCTACTCTTATCACAGCACGAAAATCCGCAACAGTTCCCTCCGCAACGGCATAAAGTATTACCAGACGGCCATCACAAAGTTCCTCGGGAACTCCATAATCAAGAGGCTGGAAAACCTCCCTACAGGCGCCTCGGACGCTGAAATCCGGGAAGCCCTGAAGCCAACGTGCCCCATCGGCACAGGTCAGTGGGCCGATTTAAGCGGTCTAATTGCGCCCCGCGACGCCATAAGGGATCTTGTGGACAGCGTGGAGAGGGGAGAAGTCTCTCTTTCAGAGCTGTTTGACGCTTTCCAGAGCCTTCATGCCCAGTATTATGATGCCGAATGGACATGGGCCTACGACAAATACGCGGAATTCTTCGGGTATCCGCTTGAAACAATTATCGCAGAGCAGGTTGTGGATATAGTGGAGCGCTGGAAAAATGCGGTTATCGGCCTTGATAAAGAGCTATACGAGGATGCCCGCAAGGAGTTTAACCTTGCTTCCATGACAGGTTTCGGGGCCGATGGCGACAAGTCCATCAAGGAGCGTGACTTCTCCGAGGTCCGCGGCGACTTCGAGTCCAATTCATTTGTGACCGCCGTCCTGGAGCACATCAAGGCGAAAGAGGCACTTGGAGACAATCTTATTGGGCGTCTGAGGGGTTTTTCTTTGTAATGTCTCAATAAATTCGTACATTCGCGGTACAATTGTTTTGCAGGTCATACCGGACGTATTGGGAAGCCTGCGGGATGATGGAAAATTTCGGGAATAACCACATACAGGAGATGCCTCTTTCATCTCCGTTCTTCCGCCGGAAAGTGGAAAGCTTCCTTCGGGCCAACGGCCTCAGAATGGAAGGGTTGGAAGTGTACTATACCATTCAGGACAGTTCCGGAAACATTCTTGCAGGCGCCGGCCTTGAAGCCGATATCGTAAAGTGTGTGGCTGTTTCGGCAGAGGCCAGGTCCATGGGCCTTGTGGCACCTCTCATTTCTCATATCATCTCTGAGCAAGGGGCCCGTAACCTGAAGGTTTTCACAAAACCGGAAAACGAGTCCGTCTTCGGGAGCCTTGGGTTCCACACCATCGCCCGCGCGCCGCTTGCCATCCTCATGGAAAACGGCCACGGCCTGGAGAATTACTGTGACTATCTCCGTCATTCCAGGGCTCAACTGGGCATCTCAGGGGTCATCGTCATGAACGCCAACCCCTTCACCCTTGGTCACAAGTACCTCATAGACAATGCCCTGGAGCAGGTAGACCACCTCTTCATCATCCCCGTGAAGGAAGACCGTTCCGCCTTCCCTTATGCCGAACGCCTCGCCATGCTCCGCGCCGGAGTCATGCCCGGCTCCGACTCTTCTGTCATGCCCGGCCCCGACCGGGCATCTGCCCAGCCTTCGGCAGAAGAAAATTATTTTTCGGGACGGTGCCCGAAAAACCAA
>JAFVDC010000185.1 GCA_017478685.1 Bacteroidales bacterium
GGCCACAAAATCGGCCAAAAACGTGGACGGAGAGGGCGAAAACGGCAGCCCGGCCACAAAATCGGCCGAAAACGTGGACGGGCGGGGAAAAATGCGTATATTAGTGCCATGAAAAAGCTTGTAACCATTATCACGGCGGCGTTTGTGGCCGTAACTGCAGCATTTGCGCAGGGGAAAACCGAAACCCATGAGATCCACAGCAACATCCTGGGCGTGGACCAGAACTACAACGTGTACCTGCCCGGCGGATACAACCCGGAGCAGCATTATCCGCTTGTGGTGCTGCTGCACGGGCTGTCGGACGACTACACCTCCTGGCAGGAACGCGGCCGCATGGACTGGGTGGCAAACGATGTTATCAACGCCGGAGAATGCGTTCCGGTGGTGGTGCTCATGCCAAATGCCGGAAATGCCAACATCCACGCCTATCAAAACGGCTATTTCAACGTGCCCGGCTGGAACTACGAAGACTACTTCTTCAAGGAACTCCTCCCCGCCGTGGAAGCCAAATTCAATTGCGGCGGCAGCAAGGGCCAGCGTGCAATAATGGGCCTTTCAATGGGCGGCGGCGGCTCTGTTGTGTACGCCCAGCATCACCCGGACATATTCTCAAGCTGCTATGCCATGAGCGGCTGGCTGGACAACAATGATGGCCAGGTATGGGCCGACATCCCCGAAGGCAGCAAGTTCCCCGCAACGGCAAAGTCCGTGACGGAGAATTCGGCCATAAAGTATGTAGAAAAAGCCACTCCAGAGACTCTGGAGCAGCTTAGAAGCGTAAAATGGTTTGTAGACTGCGGAGACGACGACTTCATCCTTTACCTGAGCCTGGACTTCTACCGCGCCATGCGCGAAGCCAGCGTTCCGGCACAGCTTCGCATCCGCGACGGCGTCCACAACTGGGAATACTGGCACACGTCCCTAAGGATGGCACTGCCGTTTGCCTCCAGAAATTTCGGCCGGTAACCGCTACTTCAGATCCTCAAGGGCGGTGAAGGCCGTCAGCATATAACGGTTGGAGAGGCCTTCGTTCTCTTCTCCCTGGACAAGGATGCTCTTGTCAAGGTCTTTCAGTCCCATAAGGAACTTCCCGATGAAGCTCTTGTAGTTGAAGCCCATGAGGGTTTTGTCCTCGTTTTCAAGGACAAAGAACACGGGGCCGTAGACATCTTCTCCGGCAATCACCGTTCCCACCCTGTTGAGATTGGGTTTGGCCCAGTATTCCTTCTTTGCAAACACCATGATGAGCTTCCAGCCGCCGGCAAGGCCCAACCTTTCATTGATGACGTCAAGGGCCCTGGACCTCCTGTAGAACTGGAGGCTTTCGGCATCGCTGAACCACGCAAACACCTTTTCACGCATATTTACGCCGCGGTCGTACTGGACATAGGTCACAGAGCCGTCGCAGATGTTGTCGTACGCCCTCCTGTAATTGACGGTGACGCATGTTTGCCTCTCCATCTGGGCTTCGTCGTCCTCCGCCGAAGCATTTGACGAGGACGAATCGCCCTCAAGGTTGTGGTCCGGAAGGCCGCATTTTTCCTGGATGTCCCAGTAGAGGCTCTTCTCGTTTTCTTCAAGGTTGCCATCGGCCACAATGGTCTTCACAAAGAAGTTGGAAGTCCACTGCTTTTCCACGGGGCCGAATGCGGCAATGTGCTGGAGGGCCACCTGAGGGCTCATGGCCATGCCGTCGTTGATGTACTCCTTCAGGAGATCCTGGCGGCCTTCAAAATTATACTGGTCTGTGATTGCCTTGACTATTGCCTCCATTTCCTGGTCGGAGACATCGCCGTCGGCGTTTGCGAGGTGAACTGCCAGGCAGATAACCGACGCAAGGTCTTCGTAAGATAGATTGAGTGTTGCCATAATTATATTGGTTTTAAGTGTTTATTTTGCCATGCGGTAAATTGCGGCCATGTCTTCCTTGTCAAGCACCTTGAAATGTCCCTGGGTGCTTTCCCCGAACCAGCTGCACTTGAGGGCCAGCTCCTCGATTTCGGCATCTGTTATTTCCCTTCCCACAAGTTCCGTGATTGTTATGGGCATGCCGATTGCGTGGTAGAAGCGCTCCATGGCCTCAATGCCCCTGAGGGCCGTTCCTTCGGGGTCCGTGTAGTCGTTGGTGACGCCCATTACATTTACGGCAAAGCGGACAAAGCGGCTCACGTTCTCCTTATATACATAGCGGGCCCAGGAAGGCCAGATGGCTGCAAGGCCGGCGCCGTGGGTGACGTCGAACATGCCGCTTAGCTCGTGCTCAAGCTGGTGGGTGGCCCAGTCTCCTGTGGTGCCGCAGCCGGTGAGGTCGTTGTGGGCAAGAGTGCCGCCCCACATTATCTGGGCGCGGGCGCGGTAGTCCTGAGGGTCCTTCAGCACTTTGAAAACTTCTTCCTTCATTGTACGGAGGAGGGCTTCGGCCACGGCGTCAGTGAGGGTCATGTCGTCGTGCTTGGAGAAATAGCGCTCCATGGTGTGCATCATGATGTCCGTTACGCCGGCCGCAGTCTGGTAAGGGGGCAGCGTGAAAGTGCGCTCGGGGTTCATGATGGCGAATTTCTGGCGGCAGTACTCGTTGCCGTAGTCGCGCTTGAGGTCTCCGTCTTCGTTGGTGATGACGGTGCCGCTGCTCATCTCGGAGCCTGCGGCCGGTTTTGTGAGGATGCAGCCCATTGGAAGGCACTCATAGCATTCTCCCTTGCCGATGAAAAGGTCCCAGACATCGCCATCATACATTACTCCGTAGGCAATTGCCTTAGCCGAATCTATCACGGAGCCGCCGCCGATTGAAAGGATGAAGTCTACCTGCTCCCTCTTGCAAAGCTCGATTCCCTCACGCACCAGCGAAAGGCGAGGATTGGGAACAACTCCGCCAAGAAGGACGGTGTCAATGCCTTCCTCATTAAGAAGGCCGACGGTCTTGTCAAGAAGGCCGGAGCGCTTGGCGCTGCCGCCGCCATAATGGACCAGGACCTTGTGGCCGCCGTATTTCTTTACAAGCGATGCGACACGTTCCTCGGATTCTTTTCCAAAAACCACCTCCGTGGGTGCAAAGTAGACAAAATCTTTCATGTTCAAATTATTGACAATACGCAAATATACAAAGCTTTTTCTATTTTTACTATCTTTGCACCCATGATCCACGTAATAGCACTGGCGGTACTGCCCGCCATCATCCTTATCTACTACACTTACCTGCAGGACAAGCTACAAAGGGAGCCTGTAGGGAATATCGTGAAGGCGTTTTTCTACGGCTGGGGCTCGGTGTTCGCCTCCCTCCTCATATCGGTTCCGCTAAGGAACATGGGCGCATTCCCAATGGAAATCCACAGTTTTTGGGACGCCTTCCGCACGGCGTTTTTCGGCGCGGCCATTCCTGAAGAAACGGCAAAACTGGTGCTCCTGTGGCTGTTCCTTCGCAAGTGCCGAGACTTTGATGAGCGCATGGACGGCATTGTCTACGCCGTATGCGTGGGCATGGGCTTCGCCGCCTTTGAGAACATAGAATACCTCTTTGCATCAGGCTCTCAGTGGATTACAACGGGCATCGGCCGGTCCCTCACCGCCATTCCCGGCCATTTCGGCTTTGCCGTAATCATGGGCTACTATTACTCCCTCAACCACTTCGACCGCTACCGCGCCCCCGGCGCCGGCATCAAGATGTGGCTCTACCCAGTCCTCGCCCATGGCATCTACGACACCATAGCCATGCAGGCCGAAGTAACCCCGGAGATGAACGGAATCATTTCCATCACCATCCTCCTCTTCTGCTTCTGGGGGCTAAGGCTTGCCCGAAAGCAGATGTCAAAGCACCTTCTGGCCGATTCTTTTTCGGCCTTCACCGGCATTGACGAGCAGTAGATTTTGCAAATTCAGGATTTTACAATAAATTTGCAGTCCCATCCACTGGCCCGAGTGGCGGAATGGTAGACGCGCTGGACTCAAAATCCTGTGGTAGCAATACCGTGTGGGTTCGATTCCCACCTCGGGCACGAGACCGGAATCTTTCGAGCTTTTCGAGGATTCCGGTTTTTTTGTTGTGGTCGGTGGTTTGAAAATATTTGCTAATATCGAAAATCTTTGTACCTTTGCTTCAGCATTGTCAGATTATCCACTTCAAGGTGGTTATAGTCCCAAATCTAAAGGTGTTTCAGCCCTCACTGAAATGCCTTTTTTCA